>NZ_CAWUDP010000010.1:0-154760 GCF_963920835.1 Scytonema sp. PCC 10023 | reverse complement strand
CTCCCCGTGAAGAAAGAAGTAAATGTCTAGACTTGTCTAGCTTTTATATAGCAGACTTGCATTGACTAGCAAACGTTGGACGGGGTGCGTCAGCAGGAATGATATAGCAATTACGAAGGCTACAAGCATTAATCTGACAACTACGAGACTTGTACCAGTCCTTGCGTTCAGCTAACGCGTGGTTGTAAACCCGTCTATGGGTTTCTAACCATTCCTCAAACATTCCTATTTGATTTTGCGTCGGCTTCAGCTTGAATTCGTAAGTCAGATTAAACACTTTTATCACCGTTCGGCTGAGGCTCACCTTGGCGTTGCCTCCTGACTATATTATACGTCTAATTCTAATAATCGTCAAAATGGTTTTTAGGACGGAGAATAAATTCCCCTGCCGCTACACCCCCATAGCTAGAAGCGCTTGGGCACTGCGGCGAATAATCTGGTAGAAGGGATGCTGTATGGAGGTAGGCGCAATGGCGAATGACCGACAAGACAAGTCTGGCTTAGGACAGCAGTTTGAGAAACTCAAGCAACAAGTCCCCATCAGTTTAACTCCAACAGCGATCGCCCCTTTGGATACTGTTGGGCGCGTTTTTGCAATTAAACGTATCGGTGTGATTAAGCAGTTAGAGTGCGATCGCTATCCTATACCAGACAGCAATGCTACTAGACCTTAAACTTCCACAATGGGGGTTTGAAGTTTTTGCTTGGATAAGACAAAAATCTCATGGAAAACATCTACCGATAGTGGTGTTAACTTCTTGAGAGCAGCTGAACATTAATCGAGCCTATACTCTTGGAGCAAACTCCTATTTATTTCAATCCATGACAGGACTTTTTTTGTAATATTTAATACAGAATTAAGTCAAAGAGTGTACAACAGATGACAAGGAGAGCTTTGCAACAGAAAACAATTTTAGTCGTTGACGACGAATCGTCCGACCAATTTCTGATTCAAAGGGCGTTTAGTCAACTTAGTCAAAAATTTGATCTACAAGTCGTCGAAACCGCAGAAGATGCGGTTCGTTATTTGGAAGGTAAGGAACCCTATCAGGATCGGGGAAAATACCCCTTACCCGTTTTGGTTCTGCTGGACTTAAAACTTCCTGGAATGTCAGGTTTGGATTTGCTCAAATGGATACGAAAACAATCGTATTTAGAGGAGTTAGCAATTATAGCTTTGACGGCTTACGGTAACCGTGAGTTACCGCGCGCGTATGACTTGGGTATCGATTTTTATTTGCTTAAACCAATACAAGCTAATAGTTTGGCTGAAATCTTATATGGACTTGGCTTATATGATAATGATGGTCAAACACAGTGAGCTTTCACCTTTCAACCCGTAAAGCTAAATTTCTACCGTCGATTTCACAACGACACCCAAAAGCCAATACCGTTCAGTTAAGGATTTTGGTGAGATTGGGCGATGTGTAGAGACGAGAGGTGGCGCGTCTCTACATTATCGTCCTCATAAGGGTTCTGGTCTACCAAGCGTATTGCACTATAGTTGCTTTATGCTTGTGCTGCAGAATCAGAATGATTCAGGGCATAACGACTATTCAATGACAGCATTACGCGTGAAACACCGGTGGAGAGAATGCTGACACCTACCAATGTCCCAATCACCCAGGGTGCATTGAAGGGCCACTGGAACCAAATCATTGCGCCTAAGAGCAGGGTAATAACGCCGTTACCGAGTGCCCAAGTCCAGTTCTGTTGCGGACGTAACCGGAATGCGAGAACAAGCTCAAATACACCTTCTGTAAGCAGAAAGCTACCTAACAATAGAGTCAGTGTGAGAACTCCTGTTAAGGGATAAACAAACAGCATCACGCCTGTTGCAAAGTAGAGGATACTGAGTAGGAGTTTCCAAACAAAGCCTCCTTCATGGCGGGTTTGAAACGCATAACTCAGCTTGGCTGCTGCAGAAGAAATCAGAATTAAAGCAATCCAAGTTTCAGCGAAAATTGTTGTAACTGTAGGCACAGCAAATGCTGCAATCCCTAAGACAGTCAGGAGAATGCCAATCAACAGCGAGTTATTCGTAGCCTTGTTGATATCACCCTTGTTGATATCACTCTTGTTGATATCACCAGAAACGTTGGTTGTCATAAAAATCTTTTCCTTGTAGTTTATTGAACTCTATGATTTAGGCTAGAAAATTTCTCAAGAACTTTATAGAACCCTAAGATATAAGCTGTACGAGCCTCTACCCCTCTAAAAACAGATGTATTAAAAGGCAAGAGGAAGTATGTTATCCCTCCACTCTCCTACCTAGCCATATTTCCAGGATGAATTCTCCCCATTCTTCTGATGTCATTTATAGGGACGAAACGGCACGATCGCAACATACAGGAAAACGACTCCTGTTTGATCTATCAAGAAGCGGAGGAATGGAATGTCTTCACCTGGATTGGATACGTCTAACGCCCTAGTGGCTTTGTCCAACAATTTAGCTGACACTGTAGAGCAAGTTGGGGGTGCTGTTGTTGCCGTGAATGCTGGTACGCGTATTTCTCCTAGTGGTATTCACTGGCGCAATGGTATCATCGTTACTTCTGACGAGTCACTCCAGCGCTATGACGAAATCACAGTCACTCTATCAAATGGTAGTACTGTACCTGTCACAGTTATAGGGCATGACTCTAGCACCGATGTCGCTGTCTTCAAAATAGAAAATGCAGACATCCCGGTGGCGAACATAGGCGATGCCAAAACACTAAAAGTTGGTCATTTGGTACTGGGCTTGGGAAGAAGTAGCGAAGGTGACATCCGAGCAGCTATGGGTGCAGTAAGTGTTGTCAGCGGTGCGTGGCGGAGTATGAGTGGTGGTAATATAGACCAGTTCATTCGTCCAGACATCAGGCTTTATCCTGGCTTTGCAGGTGGACCACTCATCGATGCTGCGGGTTCTGTGGTAGGTATGAACACATCGGGGCGACGTGGGACAGCTCTAACTATACCAGCCTCTACAGTCAATCGAGTGGTTGATCAGCTGTTCGCAAAAGGACGCATTGCACGCGGCTACCTTGGTTTAGGGATGCAACCCGTACGCTTACCAAAGAACCTGAAAACGTCACTCAATTTAACTTCTGCTGCTGGAGTGATTGTCGTTAATGTAGAGCCAAATGGACCTGCTGACAATGCTGGTGTGCTGATTGGTGATGTATTGGTAACTTTTGATGCAACTCCTGTAAATGATACAGGTGATGTGTTGGCGCTTTTGAACAGTGGCGATCGCGTTGGCAAAACTGTCAAAGTGCAGCTGCTCCGAGCTGGTGCGTTAGTTGAGTTAGCAATAGTAATTGGCGAAAGACCGATGCTTTGAAGAGTAGAAAGAGATGAGGGAGATGAGGGAGATGGGGAAGATGAGGTGATGATTTTTAACCTTTACTTCTCCAAAGTAAAAAATACCAGCTTAATGCACTTCAGCGGAATATGAGTATTGCAACAATGACACGCATAACTGATGAATTGGCTACACTGGCTGAAAATCTACGCAAAGTGACTGTGAAAGTCCAAAGTAGCTCTTATGGAGGTGGTTCCGGCGTTCTTTGGCAATCTTCCCTTCACCCCCTCCAACTCCCCCGCCAGCAGAGGACAGATAAGGATAAACTTTTATTGCCGGGGACTGAGGGGGGTAGTTTAATTATCACGAATGCTCATGTTGCTACCAACAATAAAGCAACTGTGGAACTGTGGGATGGACGGGTATTTGAGGCTGTACGTACCAATATAGACCCCACAAAAGATTTAGCTGCTCTTAAAATTGATGCGACTGACTTACCGACTGCAACTATCGGCAATTCGGATGCTTTGCGAGTGGGAGAATTCGTCTTGGCTGTCGGAAATCCTTTTGGTGATAGCGGTGCTGTGACAAGCGGAATTATCCACGCGAATCATCAACGTATGGTTATGGCTGATATTCGGCTGTTTCCTGGCAATTCTGGCGGTCCACTTGCTGACTGTCTTGGACGAGTCATCGGGATTAACACCATGATTGTAAACGGTTTGGGTGTGGCGATACCAAGCCTTGCTGTAGAAGGTTTTTTGCGTGGAAATCGTCAAAAGCTTGGTGTCACTGTGCAACCTGTATATGTAGAGACGCGACGCCAGTCGCCTGCGGAGGGAGACCCTCCTGCAGCGCTGGCTCGCCATGGCGCGTCTGTACAAAACAGCGGTGGGGCGTCTGTACAAAACAGCCATCGTGCATCTCTACAAAACAAACGCACCTTAGGTTTATTGGTGTTGTCTGTCAATTCTGGAAGTGCTGCTGAAGCTGCTGGTGTGCTTGTTGGTGATGTCCTTATGGGAGTCTCAGGACAAGATTTTACTAGGCTTGATGATTTAAGCAAGTATCTTGAGCGTACCGACAGCACCAAACCGCTACCGTTACAAATCCTACGCGGCGGACGACAGTTAGTTTGCCAGGTGGCGGAGGTGGTATGATTCGGGTGTTTGTAATTGCTGCTTCCCCAGTGGTGCGGGCTGGATTGTCAGCTGTAGTGGCAAGCAGTTCCAAACTCACAGTTGTGGGCAGTGCATCAGATTTGGATGCACTTACAAGGGAATTTGAGCAATTACAACCCGATGTTGTGCTGCTGGATATGACTGGCAACTTTCAGGAATTAGTCTGGGAATTGCTTTCCTCACAACAGCAGCAAGACCCAGTTGCAATGATTGTTCTTGCTGATGTCGATAGTATAGACGGGAAAGCAGCACTGCGTGCTGGTGTACGCGGCATATTGCCAAGTACTAGCACAGAGTCAGAAATTGTCGCTGCTGTTGAGGCGATCGCTCTTGGGTTAGTGGTGCTGCATTCTGATACTATCGAGTCTCTGCTTCCTTTAAAAGAGTCGAGTGTGCGGCAAAAAGAAACCGCAAATCCTGTGCAAGCACTGACACCACGAGAAATAGAGGTTTTAGATATGCTTGGTTCTGGATTGGGTAATAAGGCGATCGCCAAACGTTTAAACATCTCAGATCATACTGTTAAGTTTCATGTCTCATCTATTTTTCAAAAGTTGGGTGTCTCGACACGTACAGAGGCTGTTGCTGTTGGTGTAAGGCTGGGTTTGATTATGTTGTAAGACTACTTTAATCCCAACTTAAGCCAAGAAAATACTTGCCCAACTGTGAAGCGCAACGCCTGAAAATTCTGGCAGTGGCATCTTTGCATAAAAAATCAACAGATTTTTCTAAAGACATATGTTAATCCCCTATTGAGTAAGTCTTAAGGGGGATTTTCATAATATCTATTATTAACATAAGGTTAAGTATACTTCGGTTTTCATGGAGAAGAGTTCGTTTTTGAAAGTTGTGGGAGGAGCGCCATTGAGCCTAAAGTTGGAGAGAAAGTGGTGATTCTACGTCCAGCATATGTAGCTGGACGAGTTGGGAAAATCTGTGCCAAAGAAGTACTATCAGGCGCTCACCCTAGTGGACGCTGGCTGATTCAGGTAGATTCAGAAGACATTGTGGTGTCTTTGAGCCCAAAAGAATTTGAGCTAGTCAACGATGATTTTGAGATACTTTAGGTTATGTCTTTTGTTATGTCTGATGATCCGTTGCCAATTCCCAATTCTTTTTTGCTGCGTTTGAGCTGTTTCCAAAGTGCCTTAATCTTGTCATAAGCTTCTTGTGGTGCTAATTTCCCTGATGTTTCTAAACAAGTGATATAGCTCACCTTCTGAGAAAATTCTTGGAGATTGGCGTTAAACACTAGATTTTCTGGTTTGATTTGACCGTAGTAGCGAGCCTGAGGGTAGAGAAGTTTTTCCTTGTCTCTTTGATTAGAGTTTTCCATGAATCTACCTCCTATTTAGAATTTACTTTAATTGTATTTAATTTGAATTTAACTTAGGTAAAATTTATAACAAGCTAAAACAGTAATCATTACGTTGCATCCCCCTAAAGAAATACTTTTACCTACTTAGTAGGTAAAAGTATGAAAAATGAGAGCGACAAATAATTTCTTCTCTACATCTTGTTTTGATTAACCTGTATTCTAAATTAACCGTTTGTGTATAAGCTTTTCCGATTATTTCACCACAGGTTCGTTTTTTAACCTAAAGTTAACAATTAAATACAATAAGTCGGGAGATTAACCGTATTTTTGAAGGCTTATAAGACTATAAACAGGGGAAGCCTGATTTCTACTGGGATTCCAATCTCGACCGAGTGCAACGTAAACGCAACAATCAAATGCGCGACGCCATTAACAAAGCAGCGCGGTTCATTGTTAATCGATGCTTAAACGACAAGATTGGCAACATCATAATCGGCTGGAATGATGGTCACAAAGTTGGTTCTGATATGGGTAAGGTTAACAACCAAAACTTTGTCCCCATTCCTACGGGACAGCTGATTGCACGGTTAAAGCAACTGGCTAGTGAATATGGAATCGTGGTCACGATTACCGAGGAAGTGTACACAAGCAAAGCCTCATTCTTAGATGGCGATAGTCTCCACAAATTTGGTGAAAAACCCACATGTTGGAAGCCATTAGGAAGGAGAGTAGAGCGTGGTTTGTATAAAACAGCCACGGGCTTGTTAATCAACGCGGATTGCAATGGTGCAGCCAATATCGCACTATAAGGTGCAAAACACAGCTAGGTATCAACCTAGTCGAGGTAGTTAGGGCAGTTTTGACAATGCCACAACGATATGACTTGTTTGATCGCTTAAACAAATCATATCGTAGACGCAGCGTTCGCGAAGCGTGTCCCCTTGGGACTCAGTGGGTCTTATAGCCAGTGCTGCAACAGTCTAGAATCCCCCTTTTTCTAAAAGGGGGAGATGTCAAAACATGGCAGCGTTAAAGATAATCTAGCGACCTTTAGATTGTTTCCACCCAAGCCGCTGGTCAATTGAAAGAAAATATACCACCAAAGATAATTTGGAGAATAGGCTTTGTTAAGGGGTCACCTTGTGACAAACCGTAACCGAACTGTATTAGATGAACGTCACCCACTGGAGAGAATACCTGAGAAAATGGTAATCGCAACTGCTTTCAGTGATACCTCATCGTGAATCCTACAACTCCAGCAGCAACCCAGTCGCGCAAAGCCGACCATATCCGCATCTGTTTAGAAGAAGATGTACAATTCCAGCAAACCACAAATGGACTAGAACGCTATCGTTTCACCCATTGTTGCTTACCCGAACTCAGCCTAGATGAGATTGACATCAGTACTACCTTCTTGGGGAAACAGCTTCTTGCACCACTGCTGATTTCTTCTATGACAGGAGGAACCGAACAAGCGGGAATCATTAACCATCGTTTAGCGGAAGTTGCCCAGCACTATAAAATAGCGATGGGTGTTGGTTCTCAACGTGTGGCGGTGGAAAAACCTCAAGTTGCTGATACCTTTGCTGTTCGCAAGTACGCCCCTGATGTTCTGTTGTTTGCCAATTTGGGTGCAGTCCAACTGAATTACAGTTATGGTTTGGATCAGTGTTTGCGAATTATTGATATTTTAGAGGCTGATGCCTTGATTTTGCACCTTAACCCGCTACAAGAGTGTATTCAACCTAAAGGTGATAAAAATTTTAAAGGATTACTTGACAAAATAAATATTTTATGTTTAAAATTACCAGTACCCGTAATTGCTAAAGAAGTGGGCAATGGCATTTCTTGGGCAATGGCAGAGAAACTCATCGCTGCTGGAGTCAAGGCAATTGACGTGGCTGGTGCTGGTGGCACATCTTGGGCAAAGGTGGAAAGCGAACGGGCAGAAAATTCTTTGCAACGCCGTTTGGGAAGCACATTTGCAGACTGGGGTTTGCCAACGGCGGAGTGTATTACTAGTATTCGTGCGATCGCTCCTGATGTACCTTTGATAGCCTCGGGCGGATTACGTCATGGATTGGACATAGCAAAAGCCCTGGCACTGGGAGCAGACATTGCTGGGTTGGCAATGCCTTTTCTGCAAGCTGCTGCTGTTTCAGAAGCGGCTGTTTCGGACTTAGCTGAGGTGTTAATTGCCGAAATCACGACTGTGCTATTTTGCACTGGTAACGCTACACTAGAACAACTGAAGTGTTCCAAAAGTTTACAAAAAATAAAATAATAATAAGAACCCTTAGTTTTTAGGTTGTTGGGTGATAGATGTGAACAATTGAATCTAATAGAGTGGAAATATTAAAAAGATACAGGGTGAAGTCATTAGTTCTCAATTCCTAAGTCTAAGCACTAATGACAAAGATGTAGAGACGCGCCATGGCGCGTCTCTACAATAACAAATGACTAATGACTAACAACTATGCGTAATTTTCTCAAACAAACTTTTGCCAGCTTACTCGGAAGCCTACTGGGGCTGTTCATTTTCTGCGGTCTGGGAACGACTGGACTATTGTTGCTAATATTTGCAGCAGCTTCATCCAAAGATACGGGTCCTGTTGTCAAAGATAAGTCAGTGCTGGTTTTTGACTTGTCAACAAACATCACTGATGGGGAGCCAAATTCTAGCGAATTTCTTGAGAACGCATTATCAGGTGAAGAGAACAAAAGCATGTCACTCCGCAGTGTTTTGAACACGTTAGAAAAAGCACAACGTGACAAACGAATTGTGGGAATATATTTAGATGCTAGCCGCGCGACAGAAGGTATAAACACTGGCTTTGCCACTCTTAAGGAAGTTCGTCAGGCGTTGGAGAAGTGCCGCGCTGCTGGGAAAAAGATTGTGGCATATGGCATGGATTGGGGGGAAAGAGAATATTATTTAAGTTCGGTAGCTGATAATATTGTTGTTAATCCGTTAGGAGCAATAGAAATTAACGGTTTTAGCACGCAACCGTTATTTTTTGCAGGAGCATTAGAGAAGTACGGTATTGGGGTTCAGGTCGTACGAGTTGGCAAGTTTAAAGGAGCAGTTGAACCGTATTTACTTACAAAGCTGAGTCCAGAAAACCGTGCACAAACTCAGCAATTGTTGAATGATGTTTGGGGTGAGTGGCGTGCTACGGTAGGAGCAAGCCGCAAAATGAACCCGCAACAATTGCAGGCGATCGCCGATAAACAGGCTTTGTTGTTGGCAGATCAAGCCAAAACCAATCGCTTGGTGGATAAGGTCGGGTATTTCGATCAGGTGGTTGCTGAACTCAAGGAGTTAACCAACAGCGACAACGAAGATAAAACATTTCGTCAAATCAGCCTCAGGGAGTATGCAGCAGTTCCTGGCAAGTCGTTTGGTGTAGAACGCGACTCCAAAAATAAAATTGCAGTAGTTTATGCAGAAGGTGAGATTGTCGAGGGTCTAGGAGATGGTGGAGATGTAGGAGGCGATCGCTTTGCCAAAATTTTCCGGCGACTGCGACAGGATAAAGATGTTAAGGCTGTCGTCTTGCGGATCAACAGCCCAGGTGGTAGCGTCACGGGTTCTGAACAAATGCAACGGGAAGTCCGGCTGACGAATCAGGAAAAACCAGTTGTCGTGTCGATGGGTAATGTCGCCGCCTCTGGTGGCTACTGGATTGCAACAGACTCCAAACGCATTTTTGCTGAACCAAACACAATTACAGGTTCCATAGGTGTATTTGGACTACTCATGAATGCCCAAAAGCTAGCCAATAACAACGGTATCACCTGGGATTCAGTGAAAACAGCCCGTTATGCTGATAATCAAACAGTTGCTCGTCCCAAATCACCGGAAGAATTGGCACTATACCAGCGCAATGTTAACCGCATCTACAGTCTATTTTTGAATAAAGTAGCACAAGGTCGTAAACTCCCACAGCAAAAAGTGGCTGAAATTGCTCAAGGACGAGTTTGGTCTGGTGCAGCGGCGAAGCAAATAGGTTTGGTGGATGAAATTGGCGGTTTGGATGCTGCTATTAAATACGCTTCTAGTGCGGCGAATCTGGGAGAAAATTGGGAATTGCAGGAACATCCCAGAGGAGGCACTCTTAAAGAACGCCTGTTTGGACGAGTTAGTGAAGAAGCGCGAACTGCTTTAGGAGTGGATAAAGCGCAACTCAAAGCACCAGATCCGTTAATGGCTGAATTCCAAAAACTGCAACAGGAATTAGCAATATTGCAAAAGATGAACGATCCACAGGGTATGTATGTTCGCTTACCCTTTAACTTACGGATTGAGTGATATGTAGAGATTGGAGGGCAAGGGAACAAAAGGAAAAGGAGGAATTTTCTCCCTCATCCCCCTCATCTCCCTCATCTCCCTCATCTCCCTCATCTCTCTACTCTCGATAAAGAATGAACACCCAGCTGACAAGAGCCGCGTGGATGTGTAAAGTAGTTGTGGACTACTTACCATGCACAACAATTTATGCAACTGCCTAAAGACGTAAAAACTAGACGCCTTTTGCTTCTCGTTGTTTCCTGTAGTTTAGCTGGTGTGATTGTAGGAGGCACCACAAGTTGGGCAGAGAGCAATTCGTGTTTGCAAGCCAGTACAGTTACTAGTGAATGTCTGACCCAAGACCAAACGAGTAGAACTATAGAGGGAATGAGTACCGGTTTGATAGTTGGGGCTGGGGCGGCTTTTGGTGCAGCATGGCAACATCGGCATGAAGATTAAAAGCGCTGATTATACTTATTAACTTGTAGCTGCGCCCAAGCGCAACTACAAACTCATTACTTGAAGCAAATTAGATGCGTTTACCCTAGCGCTGAATATTGGCATCTTTTAATTCCAAGTCTTTGCGTAGCTTCTCGTTTTCTTTTACTAGCTGATTAATGAATACTTGGTCAATCAGGTCGATGTTAGCGGTGGTGTAGACGTTGACGCCGCGCTGTTGAGGTGGTTTCTCGTTATATCGGCTTACGTACAACTGCTCTAACTTGCGCCCGACGTCTAACAGCTTAGACTGAGTACAGTTTAACTGTAACTGCTGACACCTTTCACTAATAGTGATGCGAGGAGCTACAGTACTTACTTCTGCATAGGATTTTTCGGCTACAAAAGCTGATGTGCAGGTCATAAGCAAAGTTGCAAATATCACAATGACGGTTTTCATATCTCAGTGCAATGAGAAAACTTATTTCATCACCTACTGTAACTTACGAAAGCACCATAGCAATCCTCCGCAGATCCCCGACTTCGTAAAAGTTGTCGGGGATCTTGTTTCTCACGTTCAAAGCAGCAGGCAAGCTAGGGCTTATGATTTAAGATTGCTATAGCAACTGCCGTAATATTTATGCTGATCGTAGTCTATACCAGGCTCAGCATAGTCAGGACTTACGCAAAGTCGAGAATGTCATACTGAGCGAAACTGAGTGTAGCGTAAGCGCAAAGCGCACACTTCGTAAACGCGCAGCGTGTGCCCTTGGCACTCAGTATCTCGGAGATTATAATTCGGCGTTCTACATTTCTGTACTAATATTTGACATACTCCCCAACTATCACGGTATGGGGATTCTAGGCTCAAACAACAATTGCAGGCGTTGCCCGTCTTACCGAGTCTCACCTAACAGTTGATGCCCCAACTGCACAAATATTCGCGCGCTGCGTTCTCGTCCCTCCCGTTCACTGACTGACAGGAGGGACAACGCCACTCCCTAACGGACAAATCGAGACTTTCTAGAACGTATCCACAACTAGAACAAGTCTTACTAGACGGATACCATTGATCTATAAATACGACTTGCTTCCCTTTTTTCTTGGCAATCCACTCCAGAATTTGCAAAAACTCTCCCAAAGCCAAGTCTGATATCTTGCGTCCCCAAAGACGCTGCATTCCTTTGAGATTGAGTGTTTCAAAGCACAGCACATCAAACTTATTGGTTAGGTCGTGGGCTAACTTCCACTCACCTATCACGTCTACGTAGGGAAACATCCTCATGCTTGCGTACCAGATTCTTTCTGGCTCGCTCCCGATTGGATGTTCGCGTAGCGTCTCCGAAGGAGACACCTTTTAACTTTTTTGAGTGCTGTCTACTCGCTTTCTTGATACTGTTGAGAGACTGCTTGAGGAATTGAGGAGATTCAATGCTGGAGCCATCCGAGCAAGTGAGAAATACCCGCAAGCCAAAGTCAAAGCCCGCTATTCTACTAGTCGTGAATTTGATTTCTGGTTCAGGTGTGTCGTCAACTATAACAACCATAAACAATTCACCTAATGGTGTGCGCTTGATGGTTAGTGTTTTGACTTTTCCTTCTATCTCCCTAGATTTCCAAAATTGATAAACCTTCTGCCCAATCTTGACCCTATTACCACCTAAAAACTTGTACCCTGCTTGCTTTAAGGTGAATGATTTATACTTCTTAACTTTTTTGAACCCTGGTGGACGAACCCCCTTCTTATTGTGCTTAAAAAACAATTGGTATGCTTTCGAGTGGGCGTTGACAGATATCCTGGACTGCTTGAGAACCTACCAACTGCCAAAATGGGTTATGTTTCCGCAACTTGGCAATATGAGATTGAAGTTTCGTACAACAAAGAGTGTTTACCCCACATTCGGTAGTACCGTTTGTGAAGGGCAATGCAATGGTTATAAATTACCCCAGAAGCGTTAATTGACTGCTTGAGGTATCTATTGCGCTTGTGTGAGTACAACTTAAAATTCAGTGTTTTCATGATATTATTGTACACAATAAAGCTGTACAATAATATGAAAAAACGATGCTTATTTTAGAGTAGAAGAATACGAACTTCAAATTCTTGAAGACTACTGCTTATCCGTTGGTAGAACAAAAACTGATGTGCGCGCGAGAACTCATAACTAAGCCTAAAGACAAAGAGAAAGCCGCTCATGCGCGGACGGGGCTTTAAACCCAAATTTTCGGTAATAATGTTGAACCAGGAATGTTTCCTAGACATTCTAATGAAATAATATCACCAGCCTGAAATAGTAATTTTTCATAACGTAGTAATATTGATGGAATTAGCAGTTGCAGAATTATTACCAATGCAGTTATTAATACACCTAGAATTACTGTTCGGAGAAGTCGCGATCGTCGAGTCGGTACTCTACTGGGGAAATTCTTCATTTCTTGCCAAGTCAGCGTCTCAAAAGTAGGATTCTGGCAAATCACTGGTAACCAACTAGCACAAGGAAAGCCATTCTCCAACCCCTGAAGTCTTTCCCGCGCTTCTCGCACAGCCAGATAAAATGGTTTTCCACCCGCAAAAGCGACGAAAAAGTTTTTCAAAAACTCCTGTGCGACTAAATCAGGCACCCCTTCCCGCATCACAATCATTTGGGGAATATTCAAATCAGCTAAATTTCGCGCTAAACCAATGCCATCACAGGAGTTGAAAATTGCCAGTTTTAAACCGCGTGTAATTGCTGTCTTAAGTGCATTCTTTAATTGGGAGATTGTTAGACTCTCGTTTTGATTAATGTAAATTTCCCCTATCTCCCCATCTGCAATACTAGCGGTATGTCCTGCAAAAAACAGAATATCCCAATTCTGATTCCACAGTTGCTCGTCAAGTTCTTTTCGTGTAGGTTCGACAAGAAACGTAGTTTGAGTATCTGTTAAACCTTGCAACCAAGAACGGTCTTTATTAACGAACACGACACTTGTGACCGGACTGCTATGCCCCTTCCAAGTCTGGAGAACCTGCCCGTTTAGATTCCACAGTTTGACGCTCGTGTCCTCACTACCAGTGGCGATCGTCGAAGCATCCGGGCTGAACACGACACTTGTGACAGGACGGCTATGCCCCTTCCAAGTCTGGAGTTCCTGCCCGTTTAGATTCCACAGTTTCACTGTGTTGTCAGAACTACGAGTGGCAATCGTCGAAGCATCCGGGCTGAACACGACACTTTCGACCGAATTGCTATGCCCCTCCAATCGGTTGTGTTCTTTCAATCCGTAAACAACCTGTTGCAGAGTAGCAATTGTTTTTGTGCGGTTATCGGCATTGACAGCATCACCATATTTTTTCACATTTTTCCCTGCTTTCAAGCCGGATAATAAAGCTTCTAGTTCTACACCTGAGGTAAAAAGATTTTCTGTGGTCAGACTTTGAACTAAAACCTCTGCATTGACTCGCCGTTTTTCTGCTTCTGCTTGGGCGGTAATTGCTTTGCGTTCACTTTGTCTAGCATTGTTTCGCTGCTGCTCGGCTATCTGCCGTTGGAAAGTTTCAGCTTTTCGAGCAGTTTCTGCTTGCCTTTTACGTTGTTCAGCAATCTGTTGTGCCAGTTTAGCTTGGCTTTCTCCTTTTTCAGCTCTTTCACGCTGCTGTTGAGCATTCTTTTTTTGGTTTTGTGCCTCTTGGGTTTCTTGTTCTGCTCTACGCTGTTGTTTTTGAGCATTTTGAGCTTGCAGCTTTGCCTGTTGACGTTGCTTTTCTGCTTCTCGCAAAGCTGCTTGAGCTTGCTGACGCTGCTTTTCTGCTTCTTTCAAAGCAGCCTCAGCTTGTTGACGCTGCTTGTCTGCTTCTTAACGTTGCTTTTCTTCACCTTGGAGAGCTTTTTCAGTACTCAGGCGTTGTGTGTTAGCATATAGCGCCATCCCTGTCATTGAAATTGAAAATATCAATAATCCTACAATATAAGGAAGTACAGGCTTATAACGCTCCCAGAAATCCCGTAATTTCAACGGTAAATGCTGATTAACCCACTTTAAATTAAACACTCGTTGATAAATGGGATTTCGTACTTTCAACATCCCATTCTTCCTTTTAACGACACCCGATAATTTCAGGTGAGATTTGATGATTGACTGTTCTTCATCAGCAACAGCGCGTTTTCCTCGCCGAATTTCGCGATAAATAGTTAAAACAGCAGCTTTGTCTGGTGCGCGTTTGGTCAGCATATCACGCACAAACTGCAAGTTATTATCCTGCTCACTCATTGCACCGAAAAAGGTGCTACTCACTATGCGGTCAATATCAGCTTTTGACCAATTTTTCTGGGATTGCTGGCTAATAATATAAAAAAGACGCTGCGATAAGTATGGATGTCCTTTTGTCCAAGAGAGTACCCACTGCAACACCTGCTGTGCTTTAGGAGTTGACAAACCCAATCCCTCTGCCAGCGGTTTTGCTTCCACGAAGGTAAAATCTGTCAGGTCAACTCGCTGACCAATATTAAACGGTGTCCGCTTTGGAGCACGTATCAAATCACCGGGAGTTGCGACACCAAATAAGACAAAAGAAAGCCGCGAAAATTCTGAGAAAAAAGCACGAGAGACGTAGAGATAGCGAATCGCTGCATAAAAATCGTCTGTAAAATCTAGACTAAGAGTGGTATCTATTTCATCAATAAAAATTACCACTGGAGTAGTGATTTCAACTAACAACACCCGCTGAAAAAATTCTGTCAACCGTTGTGTAAAACCGAGATGCGCGTGTGCAAGCCACCATTGGTGTACATCGGTATCCAGCATCAATTGTTGTTCTATCTGAATGAGTAAACCTAGATACCACTGTTCCGGATTTGTGACTTGTGTCCCTATCCCCGTCAAGTCAATCATCACTGACTGAATCTTTTCAGTTCTCAGTTGACGTGCAGTCCGCACCATTAAACTAGATTTACCCATCTGGCGCGGTGTGAGAACATAAGCAAATTTTCCTTCTCGACACAGTGCTAACAGTTCCTCATCTGCACGTCTTTGAATGTAAACCCCACTCCGGTTTGTCTGCACTGTTCCACCAACAGTGTAAATGCTTGCATCAGCCATGCAGATTCTCCCGGAAATATTCGGCGTACAACTGACAACGTGGTAGGGCTGACTGTCCAGATGAACGTACCAATCCAGCACCCCGCAACCGCCAGAAAATTTGCATATCCGGACAGATATTTTGGCTGATGACAAGCTGCAAACCTTGTATCAATTCTTGCTTATCATATAAGAGTGATAGCAGCCGCCGCAGATGATCCCCAAAAGGTCCATTCGGGGCAGTAGCATTGGTAAATAACTCTGTTAAAGTGATTTGTCCACTTGCAACTAAGTACAGCGCCTTCCGCACCAAGTAAGGATGTCCACCAAGCAAGCGAAGCAATTGTTTCAGCGAGTTGGCGTCGAAGGGTAAATTATGACGACGATTGAGTTCGGCAACCTGTTCGGGTGTAAAATCTTCTAGTTCAATGATTTGCCCAACATTAAACGGAGATTGGTTCAGGTCATCAATTAACTGATAAGGTTCTGTAGAAGTGACCAGCACTAAATCTAATTTGTCTAAACTAGGATAAATCGCACGGCTATTATGCCAGCTACGCAACATCCCAAAGAAATCATTGCGTCCGTTGGTGTCAAAAACTCTATCGACTTCATCCATTGCCAATACCAATGGATGTCCCAATGGTTTTAAAATATGGCGTTGTAAGTAGCGATCGCAACGCTGAATTGTCGTTAAGTTGAGACGAAAATACTCGGACACTTTGTCTTCGAGTTCCAGCACATCGCTTATCCAACAACAGAAGTGACGGAAGAATCGTTCCTCATCGTTGAGTACAGAATTGTTCAACTGTTGAAAATCAAGATAAGCAACTCGCTTACCCGCATTTCTCGCCGCTTGAATTATCCGCATCAATAATGAACTTTTCCCAACTTGCCTGGGTCCTTTGATGGGAATCGTTACACCAAGCTGTACGATGGTTCTTAGTGCGATGGCACGGAGTGCCCGCCAAGGGCGATCGCGTCGGCGTTGCGTTCTACATAAAATGCCGATTCAGGTTTCATCGTCCCGGATGGCATTTCTAACACCACTGGCTGTGCAAATGGAGTTGGTGGAAGTAATTGCTCAGGTTCACTTTTCTTGAGTAAATTAGTCTTAGCTTGTTGGTCAATGCTTAGCGAACCACCATGAATTGCTTGCCTTAACTCTTCTATGAGACGCGATGTATCCTGCGGACTTTCCCAAAATGCCCAGTTGATATGGTTCAAGTAGATGCTGAGGGGATGGGGAAACGCTTCTTGATACGCTAAACGCACTGGGAGAATAACAGGTTTTCCTCCTTGCGATTGTGCTAATTCTACCGCAAGGGAGATTTCCCATTGCACCATTTCGCTATTAACAGACTGCTCAGACAGGAAAACGATGAGAAAATCAGTACTTCTTAATTCTGTTTCAATGCATTCTGCCCAGCGCTTGCCTATCAACGTTCTTTGGTCAATAAAGACATTGTGCTGTTGTGACAATTCCTGGTAAACTTGAATCGCGACAGGTTCATCCGGTTCAACATTGCGCTTGTAACTGATAAAGACGCGCTGTTTTGAAGGTGAAGAAATTGTGTATTGAGTGGGTTCATCTGATGTAACATTGTCGTTTAAGTTGTCATTTGAACTTGGTTGGTTAGGGAAATCTGCATAATCTCGCCAATTTAGACTTAATTTCTTACAAATCTGGATAAAAGTCTTACGGTCAACTGGTCTAAGATTAATAAAATTACTAACCGTCGATGCTGCGATACCTAAATCCTCGGCAAAATTCTGCTGACTGAAAAACTCCCCAAGCAGACGTTGTAGAACTTTTTGTTGTTTATCTTTCCGCAGAATGACCGAGCGTGGCATAGGTTGTTTGCGAAAGGCTATAAAACTATAGTTTATCGGATACTTATAAAATGAGAAGGAGTCAGAATTCAGAATACATTGGTCAGAATACCCCACGCTCTGTACCGGGGGTTTCAGATACGATGCGCCCCGCATTTCTATTCCTCCATACTTGAAAGCAGGGGCTTTAAACCCTCACCGTATCGCCAGTCGTACAGGAGTCATTCTGACGGATGACGACTGACACCTTCGTTCTTCTTCGGTAAGGTACAGTTAGCCTCAAGTCGAATCTAACTCGAATTTCTCATGGTTGAACTCAAATTCGGTCATGTTTTGAGCTAGGTATGTTAAATGATGTAGTGCATCAAGTAGTTCCTATGTAAAGGGAATCAATCATGACAGAAAATTATGAGTATAAAGTCGGAGGAAGTTTAGGAGAAAGTGCACCAAGTTACGTTGTTAGACAAGCTGATTATGACCTGTACCACAGCTTAAAAGCAGGGGAGTTCTGTTATATTTTTAACTGCCAAAAATGGGAAAAACCAGCTTGATAGTTCGGACAGTAAAAAAACTAGTTGCAGAAGGTTTCGCTTGTACTTCTCTTGATTTTTCGGTGCGAGGGAGTCGAAATGTTAACTCAGAACAGGAGATTCTTCGTTTCGCGCTGAGCGCAAAGCGCACGCTACGCGAACGCTACACTCAGAATGACAGTTTTTCGTTAAAATGCGTAAGTCCTGATAGTGATCACGAGTCGTCCAGATTCGGTACAATAAGCGCGCTAGCTTGTGCGCGGTAGCCGTAATCGCTTTGGGGACACCTTTATTAACTAAAAGACTATTAGGGCTATATTGACCAAGAAAGAACTCAGGAGTCAGAACTCAGAAGTCAGAATATTAAATGCGTTTTCTCGTGACGAATTAAGAGTTCTGGTTCCTAAGTATTGGTAGGCGTGCCCCCGGATTGATCCGTGGAGAAAAAGAAAATTTTTCCATTCTTAAATCCCCAGTCCTTCCATCCGTGGGGCTTCCGTGAGCGTCAGCCGAACGGATATTCTGAGTTCTGTGTTCTGTGTTCTGTGTTCTGCGTTCTTTTTAAAACATTTTATGGAGAAAGCTTCTAATTTATTACTTAAAGTTTCGCGCCGTTTATTTAAAAATCTAGATGAACAAGAGAAATTTGTTGAGGCTTTAATTCATCCTCAACCTTTCCATCCCTGCATTCTTTGGTGTCAAGAAAAGCCGGAAAAATCTCCCTTTTCTGTGGAAACGCCCACGGCTTGGCAACCAGAATTCATAGACCGTTTATCCTTTGGAGAAAAACCCGGTCAACATCCCCTGCACGCACAGGGATATTTTTATTGTCTAGATTTTTCTTCTGTATTTGCGGCTTCTATTTTGTTAACAATTCCTAGTCCTGTCAAGTTAGTTTTTGATATGTGTGCCGCACCTGGAGGAAAGAGTGTCTTTGCTTGGAAAAGCTTGCAGCCTGAATTGCTCATAAGTAATGAAGTCATTGGCAAACGCTTAGGAATGTTAATTTCTAATTTAAAGCGTTGTCATATTAACCCCTCTGCTGTGGTTAATAAAGATTCTAGTATTTTAGCTGAAAGGATACCTTTATCTAGTGATTTAGTTATAGTAGATGCGCCTTGTACTGGGCAATCTTTACTTGCTAAAGGGGAGAAAGCACCAGGATGTTTTCATCCAACAGCTATTAATAAGAGTGCAAATCGGCAAAAGAGGATTATAGCCAATTCTGCTCAAATTGTGGCACCGCAAGGGTATCTTGCTTATATGACTTGCACCTATTCTCCTGAGGAAAATGAGGAAGTTTGTGAATGGTTTTTGGAAAGGTTTCCTCAGTTTAAAGCGGTGGAGATTAGCCATTTACAAAGTTATCAATCGCATTTAACTTCTGTGCCTTGTTATCGGATGTTTCCTCAGGATAGGTTGGGCGCAGGTGCGTTTACAGTGCTGTTTAAAAATACTCAAGAGGGTGAGAGAAAGGAGATAGATGTAGAGGTTTTATCTACGATTTGGATGAACACAAACCGCGAGGACACCAAGGAGTAATATCATATCTGGAAGTTCGTAGTGAGGACTTTAGTCCTCTCCACTAAAGCAAGGACTAAAGTCCTTACTACAAAAATCAACCACAGATAAATACAGAAAAACACAGATATGTGAGATTTATCTGTGTCTATCTGTCAATACGGTTCAGTTAAGGATTTTTAGTGGGATTCGCTTATTTGTAGAGACGCGCCATGGCGCGTCTCTACATTATGTTCCTGATAAGGGTTCTGGTCTGATCACCAAGCGTATTGGTCTATCTGTCAGAAGCACTTTGCACGAGGCTTCTGCTAAATAAAATTTTTAGCTAGCTACAACTTGAATGTTGACTGTTGCTGTCACGTCAGCATACAGCTTAATTTCAGCCTCATAAGTACCTAACTGACCAATATCGGGTATGGTAATACCACGCCGATCTACTTCCAGTCCTGTGGTTTGTTGAATCACATCTGCCACGTCTTGGCTGGTGACAGTACCGAAAATAGCTTCGCCTTCACCAGCCTGCTTAGCAATTTTGAAGCTTTCAACTTTTTCCAAAGCTGCTTTTTGCTCTTGAGCCTGTTGCTTGAATTCTAATTGCCGCTGGCGTTCTAACTCGCGGCGACGTTCGACTTGCTTAAGAATACCAGGAGTGGCACGAGTTGCCAAACTTCTGGGAATGAGATAATTACGAGCATAGCCAGGAGCAACTTCTACTAAGTCGCCAGATTTGCCTAGCTTGATGATATCTTGAGTTAAAACTAACTGTACACGTTTCGCCATCGTTGTTCTTTTTTCTGTGCTTTCTCTAAAATCTTAATTGCTTGGGCAACAGCCGGATAGTTCACCTGAGTGTAGCTGTCTTCCAAGGAGCTTTGCGTATAGCCCGAAACTTACAAATCATAGCGAAATGCAGGGCGCGATCGCAACTCTTCCCTGCACGAAAAATCAATTTAGTGTCAGAACTCAGAAGTCAGAACTCAGAACTCAGGAGAAAAAACTTACATCACCAAGGTTTGAACCTATTTCTAACTGTATAGTTATTTCTGTCGTCCTATACTACTTTCTGAGCGTCCTTGTATTGTATTCTTTAGACAAATATGTAGAGACGCTTCAAACAGCGCGTCTGTACAATGACTAAAATTTATCTTTCATTCCTCGTATCCACGCAAAGGTTTGCACCGAGTCGCGATTGTTAGCAGCTGATTGTAATGCTGGTTGCTCCCAGCGTAAAAACGGATTTGTGCGTTTTTCCACCCCCAAAAGCGAGGGAACAGTCGCTTCTTTCCGACTCCGGGACGCCTTCACCTCATCGTAACGGGTTTGTAAGTCGGCGTTTTGTGCATCTACGGTGAGGGCGAATTTTAGATTGTTCAGAGTGTATTCGTGGGCGCACCAGACGCGGGTATCATCAGGTAATGAGCGGAGTTTGCTTAAGGAGTCTACCATTTGCGTTGGTGTCCCTTCAAACAAGCGACCACAACCACCAGCAAACAGAGTATCGCCGCAGAATAACTCACCTGTCTCACCTGGGTTTTCTGGAGGAAAATAATAGGCAATATGAGCGCGAGTATGTCCAGGAACGAAGATTACCTCAGCTGTTCTTTGTGCAAATTGGACGCGATCGCCTTGTTGTAAAAACACTTGCTGTCCTGGTATTCTCCCTTTATCTTCAGCCCCACCATAAACTGTCACATCAGGGAATTGTTGCATCAGTTCGCGGTTCCCTCCTACATGGTCATTATGATGGTGTGTGTTAAAAATCGCCACCAACGACGCCTTTAATTCGTTCAGTTTCTGCAAAACTGGTTTTGCTTCGGCTGGATCGACAACAGCAGCAATATTTTGGTTTGGATCGTGCAGCACAAAGATGTAATTATCTGAAAGTGCTGCTAAACGGATGACCTGCATTTCCTCTGCCTCCTTATTGAAACACTCGTCTTGCTGGTAAAGTCTCGTTCGGACGCAAATTCCATTCGCCTAGGCAATCTTGCACAAGTGTCATCTATCATATTTTTTCTTTGACGAGAGCTTGAACAGCCCATGATCCATCATAATTTATGACCATACTTTTACTGAAAACCTATTTATCCCTGGTACTAGTGCAGCGTAGTGGAAATAACTATCCACTTGAAAAAGCTTAAAAAGCTTACTGTACAAGCAATATTCCTACCCTACGGCAATAGCTCTGCCCTACAGCATAGCTGAGGAATTGCACTACTACCATCAATTTATGAGTAAAATTTCTCTGGGAGTAACAGCAAATACAAAGTTATAGTTATTTCGTTTATTTTGTCTTTTCAAGATACTAAAATTTTGCAGAATTAGGAACCAAATAGCAAAAAGCAATATGCAATGAATTATACTCTATAATAATGCAAAAATACTATGTTATACCTTGAATGTAGAAAAAAAGTTCATGAAATCTTAACTAAATAGGTTTCCGGTTAGAAATATGTTAGTCATATCTGCAAAATCTGGACAATTAGGCAATAGGCTGCTACTTTTTGCTAACTTTATAGCTTTCGCTAAAGAAAATAAATTCACAGTATTGAATCCAGCATTTGAAGAATATGCTGAGTTTTTTCAGTCAACAGCTAAAGATTTTCTCTGTTGCTATCCTGCTCCTCTATTGTCAATACCAGGAAATAAAAAAATACGCCAATACTACTATAATTTCAATCGTTCTCTAGCTGAAAGCGGACGCTTCAATACCATTGACATTAAGCGAGATAAACCATTTAATTGGAGTCGGTCTAATATAGTTGAACAGTTAAAACCGAAGTCACTCAACTTCTTCAAAGGTTGGCTATTTCGAGATGGATGGTTTGTCGATGAGACAGCAAATCTCCGGAAACACGGTGATGCTATTCGTGCATACTTCCAACCTCTAAAAAAATATCAAGAAAATATTGCAAAACTGATATCCAGTATTAGGAATGGAACGGATATCCTCATAGGAGTTCATATTCGTCAAGGAGATTATCGACAGCATCAAGATGGCAGGTATTTTTATCAAGCTCACCAGTATTTAAAGGTTATGGAGTCAGTGCGATCGCTATTTCCTCATAAAAAAGTCACTTTTTTGATTTGCTCTAATGAGAAGCAAGAGGCGGATTCTTTCCAACATTTATCTTATGTCTATGGAAATAATCATATTATTGAGGATATGTATGCCTTAGCAGAATGCGACTATATTATAGGTCCTCCCAGTAGTTATACTATGTGGGCGTCTTTTTATGGAGAACGACCACTTTACATGATTAGGGATGTGAATAAAGCTTTAGAACTTAAAGATTTTGTTCATTATTATCAATGGCAAGGGGTGTTTCACTATAACGATGACTGGAGCAAAAGTTTTTGGGAATGGACGCATTAATAATTCAAAAGTCAAAATTCAAAGTTCAAAATTATCTCGATACATATTAAATGTCTAAAGATTTTATGGCAAAAGAAAGGAGAGGGTTTATTACAATCTTGACAGGTCTTTACTCTTTTCAAGATTGTGTTCATTTTTTAGCTGCAGTCAGGAAGTTTCATCAAGAACCAATCATTATTTTAATTGACCGTGTACCCAAAGTTCTATATCCTTTGCTTCTCGCTTTTAAAAATATCATCTTGAAACCGGCTCCCACCAATGAAAATACAGTTTTGGCATCACGACTAGCAAAATTAGCTTTGTATGAATCTTCGGAATTTGACAAAACAATCTACTTAGATTCCGATATTTGCTTACTTACAGATATTAATGATGTCTTTGAGTATTTGGATGATTATGATTTTTTATTAACTGAAGATGTACAACCTTATATTGTTAAAGCTACAAATTTGTTAAGAGGTAATCAACAAGAAAATTTACCCAATGTTTTGCCAACCCTACAATCTGTTGGTCTACCGCTCAAGGAAGATAGCATTCAGTATAATGGCGGTTTTATGGCTTTTCGCAAAACAGAAACGACCAAGGTATTTTTTGAGGAATTTAAACGTTATTTTGAAATAGTGAAAAACAATCAAGAGAAATTGTTATTAAAAGACCAAGGGGCTTTTGCTTCAGCTATTGAAACTGTCCGCCCTAAAATGAAAATACTACCACCTACATACAATTATCTAAGTAAATGGAAGGATTATTATAAAATTGAAGGACAAATTAAGGTGCTTCACTGTACTTATCCTTACAGACCTCAGTACGCTAAAGACATTACTCGTTCTTTTTATACTAGAGTATTTGACAAATTGGCAAAAGTATTTTTACCCAATCAAGTGAGAAATCCTTGGCGTGTTAAATAAAAATAAGTATTGCCATGCAATATTTTTTTTGATTACATAAATATAATGAGAACAAAAGTTTCACTAGTTGTGAGCGACCTGTCCGGAGGCGGAAGTGTTCGGGCATTTTTACTAGCTCAAGTACTTAAAAGTCTTAATTATCAAGTAGAAATTGTCGGTTTTCTTTACGGAAAAGAATTGTATGCAATTCCTCCTTCTGGAATTGAGATTATTTCCATTCCTGGTACAAATTATCCTAAGTTTTTTGGCTCCATTCCGAAGCTTTTAGAAAAATTAGATGGAGATATTATTTATGCAGTAAAACCCAAGCCGACAAGTTTTGGTGTACCTTTACTTAAAAAATTCAGGACTCGTCGTCCTTTACTGTTAGATATGGATGACTGGGAACTGAGTTGGTATGGTGGTTTTGAATGGAAGTATCATCCTAGTCTTAAGCAATTTTATCGGGACATTTTCAAAAAAAATGGTGCATTGAGATTTCCCGATCATCCTTTGTATCTACAGTGGATGGAAGCAAGAGTGCAAAATGCAGATGCACTAACTATAGATACTGCGTTTCTTAAAGAACGTTTTGGCGGTGTTTATTTGCCTAATGGCAAAGATACTGCAATGTTTGATCCTGATAAATATAACCCAGAAGCAAGCAGAGAACGTTATGGTCTTTCTGATTATCGAGTTCTCATGTTTCCTGGCGCACCACGACCTCATAAGGGGGTTGAAGATGTTTTAATGGCGTTGGATCAGTTGAATCAGCCAGATATAAGACTCGTCATTGTCGGTGGTAGCCCTTACGATGATTATGACGATAAACTCATTCAAAAATGGGGACGTTGGATTATAAAATTACCAAAATTCCCTGTGGAGGTTATGCCTGAAATTGTAGCAGCTGCTCATATCGTGGTTGTTCCTCAGCGAGATACTCTGACTGCTCGCGCCCAGTTTCCGCTAAAGTTGACAGATGGAATGGCAATGGCTAAACCTGTATTGTCAACACGAGTAGGAGATATTCCAGAAATTTTAGGCGAAACAGGTTATTTGGTTGACCCCAGTTCTCCGGAACAAATTGCAGAGCAAATTCAGTGTATATTTCAGGATTTAGAGTCAGCTAACGAGCGAGGCTCAAAGGCGAGAGCAAGATGCATAGAAAAATATAGCATAGAGACTATGGGGTCTACCTTAAAGTCGGTGATTGCTAAGTTGTGAGCTAAAAGATAAGTTCTGTTTTTCATTTGAGATGAAATGATTGAAAATAAGTTCACAAATAATAAGTACATTGTGATAAACATTCCTGATGTCAACCAGTAAGCTACTACTAAGATTTGCTAAACCTTATCCAGTTGTAATTTTCCTAACAATTCTCTTAGGATTTTCTGGAGCTTTATTTAATGGTGTGAGTACGGCTCTGATTGTGCCTGTGATTCTCAGGATTGTAGGACAAGAAGTAGATTTAAGCGGTGCTCCTGACATTATCAAAAAAATCATGTATCCATTTGATAATATTCCAGAAGATTACCGCTTATTGGTCATGGCGGGGGCAATTATATTCACAATTTTATTGAAAAATTTAGCAAGTTACGCGAGTACGTTGGCTTCTAGTAGTTTAACGCGTCGGCTGACTTCTGATATGCGTGAAGCAGGCTTACAGTTATTGCTAGAAATCGATATAGATTATTACACCAAGATGAAAGTTGGTGATTTAATTAACAGCCTTGGTGGAGAAATTGGTCGTGCCGCCACTGCTATAGGTAGTATAGTTAAGTTAATTATTCTTGGAATAACAATTCTAGTTTTCGTTGGCTTACTGCTGTCAATTTCTTGGGAATTGACAATTGCTTCTACAATTTTGCTGTCTCTTGTAACGTTAGTCAACCAATATGCTATTTCCCGTTCTAAGAAGTTTGGCAAGCAGCTGAGCGATATGTCTAAAGCATATTCAATCTCTGTGCTAGAAACCCTCAACGGAATTCGTTTGGTGAAGGCAACGGGTAATGAACAAAAAGAATTTTATCGGATTAAGAAGCTGATTCGCGATCGCGAAAAAGCAGATTTTCAGTCTCAGATCAATTCTGAGGCAATAGCACCCGTGAGTGAAGTCATGGGTATTACAGCCATACTCCTGATTGTCTTTTTAAGTCGCACGTTCTTTGCACAGCAAATTACGTCGCTTTCCGCTGTCATGCTCACATATTTATTAGTCCTGTTGCGAGTACTACCTTTGATTTCTCAGCTTAATACCATTCGTAGTAGCTTTGCCAGTACCGCTAGCAGCGTGGAAGTTGTTGCTGACTTTTTACGTCTGGATAATAAGCCGTTGATGGGTAACGGTAAAATACCGTACACAAAATTACAAAAGGGAATACATTTCAAGTGGCTTTCCTTTGCCTACCCTGGTCATGATAAGTTAGTGATAAAAGATGTAAATTTATACATAGCGCGCGGTACGACACTGGCTTTGGTAGGAAGTTCTGGTGCAGGTAAATCGACACTGGTAGACCTTTTACCCAGATTTTATGATCCCACATCTGGCTGTATTACTATCGACGGCGTGGATTTACGCGATTTCGAGTTGAAATCGTTGCGAAAGGCAATGGGAATTGTCAGTCAAGATACCTTCCTGTTCAATGATACAGTGCGGAAAAACATTGGGTATGGACGACCGGAGGCGACAGACGAAGAAATCATGATTGCAGCCAAGCGGGCAAATGCTTATGAGTTTATTATCAAATTGCCCGAGGGATTTGATACCTTGATTGGCGATCGCGGTGTCATGTTGTCTGGAGGACAAAGACAACGCCTTGCTATAGCGCGTGCTTTGCTACAAGACCCAGAAATTTTGATTTTAGACGAAGCAACCAGCGCTTTAGATACCGTTTCCGAACGTTTAGTCCAAAGTGCGCTGGATGATTTGAGTCGCGATCGCACAACTTTAGTGATTGCTCACCGCCTTTCCACAGTGCAAAAAGCCGACCAAATCGCCGTACTCGATCAAGGACGCGTGGTAGAGGTGGGAAACCATAAAGAACTTTTACAAAAAGGTGGTTTCTACTCGCGCCTGTACGCAATGCAATTTGCTGACAAGTCAGAAACAACTAGCAAACGTAAGCAAAGCTTAATCCGCGTTTCTCACGAAATTCGTACACGGCTTAACTCAATGCTTGGCTTTTTACGCTTATTAATTGATGATATGGCAGACAATTCCCAAGAGCGGCAGGAATTAATTGAAGAATCCTACAAATCTGCCTTGAGAATTCTCAATACTCTAGATGTTTTTGATGATATTGTTAACCTACAGAAAAACTGGCAATTTTCAGCAACAGAAGAAAATAACGGCGTCGCTCCGGGACATGACACTTTGAAGGTTGTAACTGAGGAGCTGAGAACAAACCTTAATCCTATGCTTGGCTCTCTCCGCTCCCTTGCCGATAATTTAGTAGACACGCCCCAAAAACAAAATCAAATCCTTTCAGAAGCTTATCACTATGCTATGCATCTACTTGATAAATTAGAGCATTTTGAGGATAGTGTAAAAGTCTAAAATTATGAAAAATGCTGCTTTTAAAAAATATTATATTTTTTTTATTAGAGAAGAGTTACCAAAACCAGAAGCTCACTTAGTTCAGTCTACAAATTCGGCAAACGCTGCTGCAAACTTAGGTTACTTAACGATTTTGGTCTATCCCTACAAAGGATTAGCAGCATTCAACCCAATTGATTTAGTTCTGCCTTTTCGTCCTAGAAAAACACCAAAAAGTTTGGTGAAATATTACAACCTCCAAGACAAACTAAAAGTTGCTCCTCTACCGATGCCTTGGCCCATCGATTATTTGCCAAGCAAATTCACAGACTCTAACACCATCGCTTCCAAGTATTATTTGCCGTTTCACATATTGCCCCAAACCAAAATTGTCCACAGTCGGGACTGGAACTTTGTGAAAGCTGCTGTAAAAAATGGAGTTCCAGCAATTTACGAACACCACCACCACGAAGAAAAGTTATTTGAACCAGAAATAGTTAATAGTCCGCTGTTTCAAATTTCTATCACAGTTGCAGATACAATCCGGGAAACCATGATTCAAAATGGTATGCCACCGGAAAAAGTCATTAAGTTGCACAATGGCTTTAATCGCCTGTTTATGATTAGGCATCCGGAAAAAGCAACCCAGTGGCGTCAAAAACTTTTGGTTGATGGGCGCTCACATCTAATCGTGTATTCGGGAGCACTACAGCAATTTAAAGGCATCGAAATCCTGATTGATGTAGCTCGTCAAATGCCAAATGTTCAATTTGCTTGTGCAGGTGGCAAGGAAAACGAGGTAGTACACTATCAGCAATTAGCAAAAGAAAAGCAGGTGAACAACATTATATTCTTGGGCTACATCTTACAAGAAGATTTGGCATCTTTGCTCCAAGCAGCTGATGTTTTAGCTCACCCTCATTGTTCGGGAAAAGCAGCGACATTCACCTCTCCTCTAAAATTGTTTGACTACTTTGCCTCTGGAACTCCGATTGTGGCGACGGAAATTCCCTCGTTAATCGAGTTTAGAAATACGAAGGCGATCGCTGCTTGGTGCGAACCAGATAATCCCAGTAAATTTGCTCAAGCAGTGGCGCAGGTTTTAGAAACTTATCCTAGGAAAATAGAAGGTTACCAAGATAGTGTCAATTTTGTTAAGCAGTTTTCTTGGGAAAATCGAGCGGCAAAAATTTTGAGTTACGTTGATGAATCTTTTCGTCCACCTCTTGTTGCATAAGCAATTCGTAACAAATAACAGACGCGCTATGGCACGTCTCTACAACTAAGACGCGCCATGGCGCGTCTCTACAACTAACACCTAACAACTAAAAAAATGGCTATAAAAACTGTTGGCATGATGAGCAGCTATCAAAATCTTGATAAAAGATGCGATTGGCTGTGGCAACAAACGCCTCATCAATTTGGTGTATGGGGCAGTATACAAATGCAGACGCTTGCACCCAAGCCAGATTTTTTGCTAATGTATCAATTTGATTTTCCCCAACCTACACAACAGAAATCTTGGTTAAATTCGTTTCGTAAACAACAGCAAAAATCTCAATTAAACATCGATTCTTTACTACGCGGCGTCAGCAAAGAACGGGTGATTTATCTGCTCCGAGAACCACCATTAGATGAGGTTGTTGAAAGAAACAAACAGAATTATCAGCAGGCGCAGAAATATTGTGGCTACGTTTCCGGACCCGATGATTTTGCTCCCACACCTGATTATATGCCTGCAATTTGGTATCACAGCAACTCATTTCGTGAATTAAATGAAATGCCACCTCCAGAAAAGGTTGCATCTTGCAGTTGGATTACCTCTGGAATCAGCCGCACAGCTAACCATCGCCAACGATTACAGTTTTTGCAGTCCTTACAAGCCAGTGGAATTAAGTTTGATTTGTACGGGCGCGGCTTACCTGCATGGGCGACAACACCACGAGAGTTAGGTAACAAATGGTATGGCATGGCACCCTATTATTACAATCTGGCGATTGAAAACTATGCCGACAATAATTGGTATGTCAGTGAAAAACTTTGGGATGCAATTCTTGCATGGTGTCTGCCAATTTACTATGGTGGGCCAGCTGCTGATAAATTATTGCCACCAGGAAGTTTTCTGCGCTTACCCAGCTTGGATGAAAAAGGCATTGCCTACATACGAGAAGTAACTGCTACCCCTGATGCTTGGTATGCAGCAAAAGAAGCGATAAGCGAAGCCAGACAAATTATCCTCCACAAACTAAATCTTCTCAACTGGCTTTCAGAATTTGTTGCCAAATTCTCGTAATGAGTTTTCATATCATGTTCGTATTTGTAGTAAGGACTTTAGTCCTTGCATGACACCAAAGAGGACTAAAGTCCTCACTACGAATTTCCTTTGTCCCCTTCTCCAGAAAAATATGGATGGTATTTGTACCCTCGCTAATGACCGAGTTTACGACCAACTCGTTGCCCTACTTAATAGCATTGAGGCAATTTATGGGCAAAAAATGCCCGTTTGCGTCTATCCCTACGACGACAACACAGCCCGAATTGCTGCGGAAATTGCTCGCCGCCCTAATGTACAACTTTACGATCATCAAGATTCAATTCAGCAATGGGATGAGTTTGTCCGCAATATTTGGGATACTCATCCTACCGCGCAAGAGCATTGGCGGCAAATTGGTAGTGACAAATATTATCGAGTCGGCACCCATAGACGTTACTGTGCCTTTGATGCTCCTTTTGACCGCTTTGTATACATGGATGCTGATACTTTATTAATGAGTTCCTTAGAGCAAGTTTTTGCTCAACTCAATCAATATGACTGGGTGGTGTATGACTTCCAGTTTAAAGATTTATCTCATGTCTATAATACCTCATCGACTAAATTAAGGGAATTATTTACACCAGAAAGACTGCAAACAAAAATATTTTGTTCGGGCTTTTATGCCTCCAAAAAAGATATATTTGATACTCACAAGCGTTCATGGCTGCTGGAGAAATTGCGACAAGGAGAAGCAGAAATTCTTTATGATATGGCTCCTGACCAAACAATTCTTAACTACATGGTCATGCGGTCAGGCATCTCTAGCTATAATTTTGCTCACCAGCTTATTGAAAGTGAAAAAACTGGCTGTTGCGTTACTTCTTCTCATTTTCAAGCAAAAGACAATATCTTGTATGACAAAGGTAATCGGTTAACTTATATTCACTATATCGGTTTGTCGTCTAAGTTATTTAGTCGGGTTTGTGCTGGGGAAAATATTGATTTCCCTTACCGGGAAATTTTCTTGCACTATCGCTATCTGCACGAACCAGACAAGCGACCAAAGTTCAAGAGTAAGCCCAAAGCTTACAATGCACCTCCGAGTTTAGCTACGCGAATTTTAAGAAAGATAGGATTAGCAGGTTGAGGATTATTCAATGACTAGGGGAATTTATATTATTGCTAACGATAAGGTGACTGACCAGGCGATCGCACTACTTAATAGTATCCGGTTGCATGATGCAGAAACACCTATTGTCATGATTCCTTACGATGACAATTATCACAGCATTGCAGATACACTTAACCAGCATTATGGAGTAAAAATATACGAAGACTTAGATTTTATCGATAGATTATCAAAAAAATTACATGATGTTTTTGGAAATAAGTTTTTTGCCCGTCCCAATCAATTTCGCAAGCAAGCTTGTTGGTTTGGACCATTTGATGAGTTTTTGTACATAGATACAGATATAGTTGTCTTTGAAAAAATCATTGACAATCTTAACTATCTGGCTGAATATGATTTTATTTGTTGTGATTATCAACACGCAGGAGGCATTAAGAATGTCTTCACACAGAAAGTTTTAGAAGAAAAAGTATTTACTGAAACTGAAGTTAAAGATATTTTCAACGGTGGTTTCTGGGGTTCAAAGAAAAACACTATCTCAGAACAGGATTTGTATGAAACCTTTGCCGAGTGCGCCGCCCATCCAGAATACTTTGATTTTTCCCAAAAAACTTCCGACCAACCGATTATTAATTATATGCTCCTCAAACGGATTCCACGCCGCTTCAACATTGTCTGCCGGAAAGGGAAAGCACCAGGAAATTGGGGAGGAAGCCCTCATTTTCAGACTCAGGGAAATATACTGATTGACCCTTCAGTTAATCAACCCCTACAATACCTTCACTGGGCTGGTATTCGGATTGAACCTGGTTGTCCCTACTGGAATATTTGGGAATATTACCGCAATCTTAATCCTGCACTCCCACCTGCAGTTTTCCCACCAAAAGCAAAGAAAAGTCAGTGGCAGCAAACATTGGATAATCTAAAGAATCAATTAAGGCAAATCAAAGCTAAGTTATAGCTATTTCCATAGCTTATCAGTAGGATAGCCACTGCCCACCTTATCAAAGTGGCTGACTCAGATCTTGCACCCAACAAGAGCCAGAGGCTCTAATATCTCGTTACCAGGTTGAACCTGGTAACGAGGGTTTGGAGCCTCTGACGACTCACTGTTGCAACTCTTGCAAGATCTCAGCTGAAAAACTTGAAAAATTCTGCCTGGTTTTCGAGATTAAACAAGAGTGCAAAAGCCAATTCTATAAAAATGAAACCACCGATTAACACTAGTTATTCATCTGTGTCCACCCCCCTCATTCCCCCCTCTTGAGGGGGGAAGACAGAGGAAAAACTTTTATTTATTGTCCATCTGTGGTTCTAAAATCTAAATACGGACTTTTGCAAAAATTTTATTATATGTTGCTAGGGTTATCCCTACATGACTTGGTTTTTAAGGTCTTAAGCATTCTTTTAAGTGAGCTTTTCCTAACGCACCTGATTGCTTGAGGGACATCTAGCCACTGGCGTTTTCTTTGATTTGCTTCTGGATAATCTTCCAAAACATTTTCGACAGGCAACAAAAACATTCTGACTTGGTAAATATTGCCCCGTTTACGATACTTATAGATGCCAATTTCCTCAGTCTCCACCTGACCGACAACTCCAGCTTCTTCCCACGCCTCTTTTGCTGCTGATTCGGGTGGACTCATTCCATTGGAGATACCCCCTTTCGGAACGACCCATTCTTGACGGTTACGGGTTGTAATCAGCAAAACTTCAATTTTTCCCTTTGTGACTCGATATGGAATTACCCCAGATTGCTTAAGTACTTTATTATCTTTTTGGCTCATGCAATTCTGATTCCTTTGATATCAATGTTGTTTTTCTTAAAAAAGTACCTTTTTGCGGATGTCCTTGGCTTTCTATCAAAAGAAGAGTTTAATGTTAAGTTTTTATGTAATCATCTATACTAAATTTAAGACTTTATACTTAGCTAATGTCACGAAACTGATTTCTCAAACGTAATATATGCTTAAGATAACTGCTAAAACTACCAATGCTCAGCAAATATCTACCTTAAGGTAGTTTTTCTTACCCTATCCTCTTAGCTATAATCTCTACGATATGATGCTAGCAAGGATAATAAATGCAGAATGTTATGAGTCAAAAGCAAAAATCTTTTTGCTTCTGCACATTAGCCTTGGGCAAAAAGTATCGCCTGCTTGCTCAACAGTTAGCTAAGGATTTAGAAGAAAATTCGCCAGGCACTTCCATCGTAATTTACACAGATGAACCAGAAGATTTTAAAAGTTACGGTAATACTTTAGCCTATAAACATCAACAACAAGGCATTCTTCTTTGCTATCATGATAAACGTTTTGTTCTAGCCAAAGCTTTATCAAATTTTGATGCTGCTATTTATATTGATGCAGATACTAGAATATCATCTAAAGTTTCGGATAATGTAGACTGGCAACCTGGAATTACGGCAGGTCATTGCGAGAATTTAATTGAACATATCAGCAAATATAGCCCTGAGAGATTAGAAGCTTTCAAGAAGGTAGCATCAAAGTTAAATTTACCTTTAGAAAATACTCAATATATCGGAGAATCTTTATTTGTTATTGCTCGAGATGAGGGAAGAGAAAGCAAATTTTTCGAGCAATGGGGGATGATTGGCAGGTATTTGGAATTGAAAGGCATTCACTCTGGCGAAGGCAATGCTATGGGATTAGCTGCTGCTCAGGTAGGATGGACTGTTAAACAAGAAGGTTGGCAAGCAATTAAACAAGCTGTTAAGCATATAGGGGCTTCTATGACCTACACGCAGCAAACATCTTGGGATAAATGGAAAATGAGGCTTGGTTATCACTACCGACTCAATTTAGCTAGGCTAATGGCATTGAAAGATTATGACTTTTTCTATAAATAGATACAAAATTAATGACCATCTTTATTTCTTTCTTTATCACTGAGAGTTGATTTATAAAGTAAATTTTAAGTAGGGGAGGCAAAAAGCGGTGTGGATGTTCCTCCCGCTTTATTGCCGTTGCGTTACGGCTTTAGCAAGGGCGCACCATGTTACAGCAGAATTCAGAAGTCAGAACTCAGAAGTCAGAACTCAGAAGTCAGAAGTAAAAAGGGCTTAGAGTATGGCTTTTAGACCTCAGTATTGTACTTCAATTACTTGCAATGTACTGTATATGCTGGTGCGTTAGGCGCTCATGCCATGTTTTTCGTTACAAATTATATCGAAAGGGTGCGCCTAACACACCCTACAAAAATTTTATTTTTACTTTATAAATGACCTTTGACTATCGGTAGTAGAAATCAAAATTCTTTAATGCTTGAATTCTTAAATTCAAAATATTATAAGCAAAATTCATAGTTTTAGCGATTTTCTCTACAATTCGTTCAAACAAAGAGCGATTTGGGTGTTCCAGCATTTGCTGCTGCTCAAAATAGACCGACATTTCTTCCATGTTCGACTGTCCCTTTTGAATTTTAATGAATTCGGTTCTATCCTTAAAAAAGGTAATGCCCTCCATCGCACTCCATCTTACTGGCAAACCTGCCTTAGCAGCAGCCAAACCTATTGCATTTCCTTCTGCATCATACACTCCATTTAATTCATAATATAGTGCCATTTTTCCCCATTCCCTAAGAAACTCTATCTCCCTTCCAGAATCCTTTGTAACGGCAAACAAATACTCGTAAACAAATTTAACTTCTTCACTTTCTAGTTGTAAATTTAACTTTTTTGCAGCTTTATGAGTCACTTGAAACTCTTGATAAAGTTTGGAGTTAGCAGTTCCAGCAATAACTTTGGCATACTTTTTGGGTATACTCTCACACCCTCTTGCCGTTATTCCTGGTAATTGAAGCCATGTGATATTTTGTGGAACAACTGGTGCTAAAATTCTCATATCTGCATCCATAAAAATGCAGGAATGAAACATAAATAAAGATTTTTCTATAACAAATCTTTTATCATGATAAGATTTAACACCTTGTTGTCTATGTTTAAACGCAAGAACATTAGATTGCTTGCTAAAATCGTCGGGATGATCAGTTAAAACGACAAAAGAGGTGTGAGGTGAGTATTTCTCTATATCTTTTGCTAATAACAATGCAAGACCACGATATTTTTTACCCAATGCTAAGGTACAAAAGCAAAATTTTGGTTCTGCTTGAGTCATAATTTTTATTTAAAAAAAGTAAATGTTTTAAAAAATTATCTAATTATATTCTTTATTTGTATAGAATACACCTATCTAATTAGGTATTTTTGATTTTTAGTAATAAAATAATGATTATATAAAAATATTTTTAAATATAAATAGGGCAGGCACTGTCCACCCATAAATCAACTGGTTAGCAGCGCCCACCCTATATGTAGATAGTCATTCTACTAAGAATCTAAATCTAGAGCTTGTATTCCTTGGCGTTCTACGAAAGCCAGCATACTTCCCAACTGGAACCAAATGAGCAAGCAAGTCAGAATAGCGACTGGTACACCAACTGCATAGGCAAGTAAGGGCGGAAAGCCAAATATCTCAAAACCTGAACAGAGAAATAGACCAATACCAGCAGTTATTCCTAAAAATGGTACAGACAAATTTCTGCTTGCTATACGAGATCCAGAACTTTCTGCACCATCGTTTTGCCATTTCTGCACAATTGATTTAAGTGTTCCGGCTAACGCTGCACCCGAGGCTAATGCTGCAAACAATCCAACAACTAACAGAACATAAGGCGGTTGTTCAGGGTAATAGTACATGAAAACTCCAGATGGGTATTGGGTAAGGAATTATGAATTAGAAATTATGAAGATAAAGAAATTTTTTCATAATTCATGCCTGATAATTCATAATTATTTCAAGGCTCTCGGTAAAATAGCAGCGACTCCGTCTCTGGAAAAGTCTGTTAAAACTCCAATCGCTACGTTTAACAAGCGAGTTGGTTTTAAGTCATCTTTAACCAGATCCCACAAGCGTTGGACTTCTTCTGTATGAAGGCGATCGTCTTCAGTCAAAGCAAGCACCAACTGTCGCCGGAGAAATTTGCCTTCATCAGACAACAAATATTGCAATCCCAATTGAGCTGTGGGTAATACGTCAAAGTTACTATCAGTACGGGCGATCGCAATCAAATTCTCTAACCGATGCCACTGGAACTTACCATCTTTGAACAGCACATTGAGCAACCGTCGCCGTAGTGCTGGAGATTCTCCTGTTAGCAAGCGCCTTGCCACATAAGGATACGCCACTTCAACAAGCTTGAATTGGGGATTGAGGCTAAGAGCAATTCCTTCCTGCGTCACCACAGAACGAATAATCAAAGCAAACTGTGCGGGGATGCGGAAAGGATATTCATACATCAGTTCCGAGAAATGATCAGTAATCGTTTTGAGGTTAAAATCCCCGACGTTTTTGCCAATAGCATTATCCAGAACTGTTTCTAATGCTGGTATAATCGGGCGAATATCCGTATCTGGAGTCAGAAAACCTAGCTTGACAAAGTCTTGGGCTAATTCGTCGTATTCTTTATTAACTACGTGTACGAGTGCATCTACCAGAGTTTCTTTTGTGGTTTCATGCAACTGATCCATCATCCCAAAGTCTATGTAAGCCATACGACCGTCTGGCACAGCAAATAAATTGCCTGGATGGGGGTCAGCATGAAAGAAACCGTGTTCTAACAGCTGCTGCAATCCTGCGGTCACGCCAATTTGGATGATTCTCTCTGGATCTAAACCTGCTTCGCGGATACTGTTTGTTTGAGTGAGTTTGTAGCCGTTAATCCACTCTAGGGTTAAAACATGGGTATTGGTGTAACGCCAATATATACCTGGTACTTTCACCTGCAGATCGTCGCGGAAGTTATTAGCAAATTTTTCCGCGTTGCGGGCTTCGTTGATGTAATCTATTTCCTCAAATAACTTGGTGCCAAACTCGTCCACAATCATTGTCAGGTCATGACCTAAGTTTAAAGGCAACCAAGGACCTAACCAACCCGCCGCCCACCGCAAAAGATAAAGGTCAAGTGTGAGACTTGGGCGTAAGTTGGGGCGTTGTACCTTCACCGCTACTTCTTCGCCGCTGATCAAACGACCACGATAAACTTGACCTAAGCTAGCCGCAGCGACGGGAGATGGGGATAACTCGCTAAAAATTTCGTCAATTGAACGTTCTAGTTCGCTTTCGATAATTTTGTAGGCGAGTGCATTATCAAAAGGTGGTAACTGGTCTTGCAGCTTCACGAGTTCGTCTAAGTAATCTTTACGAACCAGATCTGGTCGCGTTGACAAGGCTTGACCAACTTTAATGAAGGTGGGACCGAGGCGGGTCAGCAACTGCCGCAATTGGATAGCTCGTTTGAACTTATTTTGCTCCTCTTGATTTTGCCATTCATCCCACTTGAGACTAAGAATAAATACCGCAAAAGACCAAATAATCTTGATTGCCCGCGCCCAAGCGAGCCAGGGACGGTAGCCGTAGTAACGGGCGATCGCCTTGGGGTCGTAGCGTCGATTCTCTTGTTGTGTAAGGGTCTTTTCATTCACTCCCTTATCTTCCTCTTATATTGAAAAAGGTTTTGCTTTTTTTGAGCCGAACAAGGGCATCCTTCAAGCTAAATAATTGCTTTGTAGCCATTTCCTGTGTTGTCCCTTGTCCGAACAGGCTAATCTTTACTTAACGTTACTTTTTATCTTTTATTTTATATTAGTACATAAAAGTATAAATACTTATTTTACCTTATAGAAAAAATGTTTATTTCAGTAAGATAATCATATAAATGTGCGCTTTTTATCTTAAATTCTGGCTATCAAAAGCTATAGAAAAACCTAACTTCAATTCTATTGACAGAAATAACCCTTTCTGTTAGAACAATAATAACGTTGAAAGGTAGTATACTTTTACACTCAGATAATCTTTACCTGGAGTGAGGTTGCCCCAAGGGTACGTAACAACAGAAAAAATAAAGCAAAAGTACCCAATCACTAAAATCTTGGCATTTCTATTCATCTTTTAAACAGGCAATGTGTCCGTTGCAAATAGAGAAAAGAAGTACACATCCATGAAACTTGTGGAGGTGGGATTGGTTTGTGTGGTTGCACTCTTTGTTGTAAACCACCTCAAACTAAAAGTTTTCTTTTTTGTGTAAATTTTTCTTTATAGGAATATAAAGAAAAATTTGCATTACGTTGTGTACGATGTTACGGACTCATTGACAGACATATTATTTGATGAGCCATGCCAAGAGGTAGCACTATTGCATTAAATCATTGAGGAATGGCTTTTTCATGAGCATTATTCAACCTCTGACAAGCCGTAAGTGGCTGCTTTACATAGTTGCATTTCTCACTAGTGTCATTGCCGCTCTAGTTATTGGCTGTTTTGCAACCCCTAGTTCCAGCCAAACCCCGACACGCGACAAATTTCTTTGGCCATTTGCATCCACATCACCTTGGAATATGCCAATTGGCTCAAAGGCACGTTACATTCCCGCAAACATTGGAAAAGCAGGCTACGCTGGGGCAGATAGGGAATATTTCTTCAAACTTAAGGATGGAGATCCGTTGCGTCCAGTTTATGCTCCTGGTGCTTGGGGTGAAGGACGCTGTACAGGTAAGAAATATTTGGATACCAAGCTACCAATTCCAGACGATCTCATCGTTCCAGACGCCACGAGCAAACCATATAGCACGCCTAACAACGCATCAGCCTTTCTGATGCCTAATGGAAGAACCCTAGTGCAGCTTGAACCTCTTGCTCGCTGTCAAAAGGCAGGTTCTATCTATGGTTGGCGTTTTCCAGATGTTGATATTTACGGCGATGGGATAGGGGGAGCACATTTTGGTTCTGGTCTTTCTTCGATTGGTGGTTCTATTCGCAAAGGTGAACTCACCAGCAACCAACCAATTCGTCACGCCTTAAAAGTTGTCATTTGGGGGAACAAATACCTCTACTACTCTGGGTCTAATCGTGGGTACCGCTGGCCCGCAGATCGGGCAGATGGCAATGCAGCCAAGCAATACCACGGTAAAAACCCCTCTTTAGTACAGGGGTCACTGCTGGCAATTCCCCCGAATGTAACCGAAAAAAATCTCAACTTGCAAACACCTGCTGGGAAAAAATTGTTTCGTGCGTTGCAAGATTATGGTGCTTACGTTGTTGATGACGCAGGCTGGGATGCTCACTACTTTGCAGTCGAAAAAGGAGTCACAGAAGAGTTTCGCAAATCTTTCGGCTACGATTTTGAGGGTTCAAGTGGTCCATTTTATGAAGACTTTATGAAGCTGTTTCAAGCATTTTCCATTGTTGATAACAACGGACCAAAGAGCATTGGTGGTGGTGGAACTCTCCGTGTCGCTCTTGCTCCGCCTATTGGCAACTAATGAGCGAGTGGACAAATCCATAAGGGGTGGCTGATGCCGTTTGATTAGAACCGGAAAAATCCGCGTTCCCTTATTACTGATTAACTGTTGATGCTCCCACGGCTACCACATTAGAGCGAACCTAAAATATGGTAGCTGTGGGATTCTTGGCTCATCGAGTCCAACCAATCATTTTCCTGAGAAATCAAACTTGTCTTTGAGTCCACCGAAAATATAACGACTTTTAGTGCTATGAAGAGTTTGAAAAAGGTCTAAAACAGATCGATTGCTCATAGTATAATGTTTTGCCTGAAGTTTAAAGCGATACTTCCAAAGATTTAGCTAGTTTAACCACGTCAAAACTTTATAATTCTATAAATCTATCTTTACTAAACTACAAATGTTTACAAGTTTGCACTACCTTGTGTACGATCTTACGGATTCATTGGCAGCGACATTATCTATCAGGCATGCCAAGAGCTAGCAGTACCACGGTAAATAATTGAGGAGGTAAATAGTTGAGGAGTGGCTTTTTCATGACCATTATTCAACCTTTGACAAGCCGTAAGCGCCTGTCTTATACAGTTGCATTTGTAGCTGGTGTCATTGCCGCTCTACTTATTGGTTGTCTGGCAACCCCTAGCCTAAGCGAAACCCCGACACGCGACAAATTTCTTTGGCCATTTGCATCCACATCGCCTTGGAATATGCCAATTGGCTCGGATGCTCATTACATAAGCGCAAACATAGGAAAAGCGCACTATGCTGGGGCAGATAACGAATACTTCTTTAAACTTAAGGATACAGATCCGTGGCGTCCAGTTTATGCTCCTGGTGCTTGGGGTGAAGGACGCTGTACAGGCACGAAACCTATGGACATCTGGCTGCCAGTTCCAGACGACATGATCATTCCAGACGCTACGAAGTATCCATATCACACCCCTAACAACGCATCAGCCTTTCTGATGCCTGATGGAAAAACCCTAATACAGCTTGAACCTCTTGCTCGCTGTCAAAATGCAGGCTCCATCTATGGTTGGCGTTTTCCAAATGTTGATATTTACAGCGATGGGATAGGGGGAGCACATTTTGGTTCTGGTCTTTCTTCGATTGGTGGTTCTATTCGCAAAGGTGAACTCACCAGCAATGAACCAATTCGTCACGCCTTAAAAGTTGTCATTTGGGGGGAAAAATACCTTCACTATTCTCACTCTAGTCCTAATCCTGGGTATCGCTGGCCTGCAGACCGGGCAGATGGCAATGCAGCCAACCAATACCACGGTAACAACCCCTCTCTTGTACAGGGGACACTACTGGCAATTCCCCCGAACGTAACCGAACAAAGCCTCAACTTGCAAACACCTGCTGCGAAAAAGTTGTTTCATGCCTTGCAAGATTATGGTGCTTACGTTGTTGACGACGCAGGCTGGGATGCTCACTACTTTGCAGTCGAGAAAGGAGTGACACAAGAGTTTCGCAACTCCTTCGGCTACGATTTTGAGGGTTCAAGTGGTCTGTTTTATGAAGACTTTATGAAGCTGTTTCAAGCATTTTCCATTGTTGATAACAATGGACCAAAAAGCGTCGGTGGTGGTGGAACTCCCCGTGTCGCTCTTGCTCCGCCTATTGGAAATTAATTAGCGAAAAAGACAAATCAATCAGGAGTGGGTTATGCTCACTCTAAAAATGCTACAACCAACAGGAATTTACCTATTGACACTCCCCTGCCGTCCATGCAAGGGGATTCTTAAGACATCACTACCTTAATATCCTGATTACTCAGGTTCCCAGGCTCAGTACGTTTGCCCTTCGGGTTCGCAGTCGCCTGGCTGTCGCGAAACCCTCCTGCAGCGCTGTCTCACCGCAAGGGCGTACTGATGTCTCATAGCCGTTGTTTCGGGCGTTTAAGTTCCGAGGAGTCCCCCCGTACTATAGAGAATGCTCTATCCCTGATGGTTTTTGCAGCACCAATGTCGGCATTTGTCATGTAACCACATTGAGTACAAATGAACTTCTCACCGTCACGATTTGACTCGTCGATGTGTCCACAATTACGGCATTTTTGGCTTGTGTGTTTTGGATTAATTTTAATTACAATTTTTCCTTGCTTTACAGCCAGATACTCAATCTTTAAAATTAATTCAGCCCAACTTGCATGACTAAATAGAACGGTTTAAGCCACCCAAGTGCGTCTTTGCTACTGACAAGGCGATGATCTACAGGAGCTGCCCTCCATGGCGATTGCGATTCGCTTCTGTGGCAAAGCCAATCGCGCTTTTCTCCCGCGCTCGCGATGCTCCCGTTCGGCGCAGCCGTGCCGTAGGCATAGGGAGCCTTTGCAAGGCGCGATCGCGCCTTGGCGGGGCTACGCCCATCGCCCTTTGTTCTACTCTGTATTCAGCACCGATAAAGGCAAACTAGACTCATTATGAGTTACATTAATCTCTAAGAAAGCGCCAGCCTCGTTATAAATTATTAATATCCCTGAACAACTGACTTACTCAGGCTTGGTTTCAAAAACAAAGGTTTAAAGATGTTGAATTCATCAGAAACACCTATTATTGCCACAATTGTGCTGGCCGCTTTCGGAATTTTAGGTTGGGGCTTTTATCGCGCTAGACCTTATGGCAAACTGGGAATTTTAGCCTGGTTACAGTCGGTGGTATTGATGGGTCCTTGGTTGTTATTTTTTGGCTTGTTTGCTGCAGGGGTTTACATCAATATAGTAGGCATATTGTTCTTGTTGGTGGCATCCACTGTTGTGTACATCTTTTTAGGAAGACAGTTGCGAGCCGCCGGACAGGATGCGATACTTAGGCAACGAGCAACTCAAAGGCTTGAGGCTGATGCCTCACTACAAGCCAGTCCCACAGATAATTCCACCGCTCCGGAAGGATCTGCACAATTAAAACTTGAAGTTCCGCCGATACCTGAAGAAGACTTAAATATCATTAAAGGTATTTTCGGCATTGATACATTTTTTACCACAGAAACCATTGCTTACCAAGAAGGAGCCATCTTTAAAGGAAATTTGCGAGGAGAGCCAGAAGCGGTTCATAACCGTCTCACTGCGAGTTTGCGAGAACGAGTAGGTGATAAATACCGTCTTTTTTTAGTGGAAAACACAGATGGTAGACCCGTGGTGATTGTTCTTCCTAGCCGCAATGACCCTCGTCCGATGACCTTACCACAGAAAGCCTTTGCTGTTATCCTGCTGGTGGGAACAATCGTCACGAGCTTGGAGACTGGGGGCTTACTCCTGAATTTTGATTTCTTTACCAATCCAGAACGCTTCCAAGAAGCTTTACCCATTGCTGCTGGTGTCTTAGTGGTTTTGGCAGCTCACGAAATCGGTCATTGGTTACTCGCCCAGCGTCACCAAATCCGCCTCAGCTTGCCTTACTTTCTCCCCGCTGTGCAAATCGGTTCCTTTGGTGCTATCACCCGCTTTGAATCTTTGCTACCTAATCGTAAAGTACTCTTTGATATTGCCTTAGCAGGACCTGCGGCTGGAGGAATTGTATCTTTATTAATGTTGGTGGCTGGATTACTGCTTTCTCATCAAGGTAGTCTATTTCAATTGCCAAATCAGTTTTTCTCTGGTTCAATTCTTGTAGGAACTTTGGCACGAGTTATCCTCGGTTCTGCAATACAATCACCTTTGGTAGATGTACATCCACTTGTGGTGATTGGTTGGTTGGGCTTGATCATTACTGCTTTAAATTTGATGCCAGCAGGTCAACTAGATGGTGGTCGCATTGTCCAAGCGATTTACGGACGCAAAACTGCAGGACGAACAACACTAGCCACACTCATTGTGCTGGGGTTAGTGTCTCTGGGTAATTCTTTTGCTATGTACTGGGCAATTGTGATTCTGTTTTTACAACGAGATTTAGAACGTCCCAGCTTAAATGAAATCAGTGAACCTGATGATGCACGCGCTGCTTTGGGTCTTTTGGCTTTGTTCTTGATGGTTGCTACTCTCCTTCCACTCACTCCCGGTTTAGCTAGGCGTTTGGGGATTGGCGGGTGATGCATAGGGTGGGCTGCAAGGCTCACCCTATAAAATTAAGGTTTCCAACCAGCGAGTAGATTCGGATAAGCAGCTGGTGCGGGGAAAATTTTCTGGAAACCAGATTGACGTTGCTGTGATGTTTCGCCAGTCATGTTCCACAGAGTTTCGTAAAAAAAGAAGGAGACTCCAGCAAACTTACGTTCTCGCACTTTTTGTACTTGTGTCTGTATTTGTTGCATAGGTACATATTTGCCTTTTAAGCCAGACATAATGCCTATGCTCACTGGAATATGACTTTGTGCTGCTTTCACTTCTGGGTTCTCTAGTTCTTTAACGAAGACATCTGGATCATCACGGTATAGTTGTATAATCAGTTCTTCAACAAGTCCCAACCGTTCCCACTGTTCCCAGTCTGCTAAAAAGGATTCGTAGGAAAAGCGCTGGGGATTAGGCGATACAGAGACAAGACAATTTTTTTTAGTCGCTTTGATGGCTTGGAAGACCCGCTTCATGTAGTCAGTTATTTTATTAGCTCTCCAGCGTACCCATTCTGGATCTTGAGGATTTGTTGCAGGAGCTTGACCACGGTGTTCTTTTTTGTACAATGCAACTGTGTAGGCGTCATATCCCAATTCGGCAGGCAAGCCAAAATGGTCGTCAAATTGAATGCCGTCGATGTCGTAGTTTCGGACGATTTCGACAATTAAATCTTGGATAAATTGTTGAACTTCAGGGTGAAAGGGATTGAGCCAAACTCGGTCGTGTGTGCCTTCTTTCCAGATTTTGCTACCGTCGCGGCGACTGGTTAGCCATTGCGGACGATTTTTGGCTAGTTGTGAGTCAGCTGGTGCCATAAAGCCAAACTCGAACCAGGGAATGACTGTTAAGCCTTTTTGATGTCCGACTGTGGCAATTTCTTTGAGTATATCTCGCCCTTGCAGTTTCGGGGCTGGGTCGAGCGATCGCCCGATCACTCTTTGTGCTACTTTGCTGGGGTACAGTGTCCAACCCCAATTCCATACTGTGGGATAGACAGTGTTAAAGTTAAGATTTTTCAGGCTTTGCAAAGAGCCTTGGAGACGATTGCGATCGAACAGCACATCGCTATCTATATTAGTTAGCCACACACCCCGTAACTCAGACATCTGCGGACGGTAAGGAGTATTTTTTTGAGCATATAAGGGAAACGACAGCAACACCGCAGCTACCATGCTTAGGGCTACCACAAGTGCAAAAAATCCCTGTTTTTTGATTGCTTGAGCTTCCCGAACTGGAAATATATTATACCATTTGAACAATCTTTTCATCATCTACTTGTTAGAAAAGTTAAATTTTGTATGAGAAAACGATCAGTAATGACTTAGGTCAGTGGGCAAAAGTTGCTCTTACGCCTGCGTATAGCATTCCCACTGAGGTCAAGCATGATTCATGATTGTTTATCTTTTTTTAAGATTCCTGGTTTTTGCGGTGAAGTTTCTCCTATTTATTGATTTATACTACTACTGTTAAATGCCGTCACTGTAAATATCTTGATAAAAGGCGGGCAAAAGGCTGACTCCACAACAAATGTATTTAAGTAAAAAAAATGACTACAAAACAACTCGCTAAGTAAGAATTGCTGCATAAATCCTTTACGGCTGGGTGAAGCAAAACGCTTGCGAAGTCATACGTGGAGACACAAAGAGTTCCCTTTTATGAATCAATACAGTTCAGTTAGTGGTGTTCGGTTACGGAAGATCCCCCAACCCCCGATGCATTAGGGGGCTTAATTCCCTCCTTTTTAAGGAGGGTTAGGAAGGTTTAACTTTTATCACCAACCGTATTGCTTTATGAATCCGCTTGATTTCTTCGTGGCTCCTTCTGGGTTCCTAGCTGCGGAATTCTGAGTTCTTTTCCATCCAAATCACCCACTCAGGTGATTCTCCTGGGCGAAGTATTTTCACCCAGCATAAATTTAGTATAGAGAAGAAGGAACAATAGACAATCATAGTAGCGTCTATCTTCACATCTGCCTCGTCAAACAGGCGCTTTAATTATCCCAAGTCCTTCTTATTATATGGGATGAGAAAACCATTTGTTCTTTTCATAGTTGCTAGTTATTAGTTTGTGTCCGTTTGCTCATACTAATATCTATTAACTCATGTACAAACGTTTAATATCATGTCCGGCTAATTAGTTATGATTCCCACGTTAATTGCACCCCACCCCTTAATCCCCTCCCCGCAAGCGGGTAGGGGAAGTGAAGCGCAGCTTTACTGTGGTGGGGTTCTTAGGGTAATAATAAGTATTTAACCGGACTTGATATAAGTTACTATTTTCGCTATAGCTAAAATTATTATATTGCTATGAAAAACACTCTAAAAAATTATTGTACTACGAAACAAGCGCGAATATTCACAGCGTTAGTTTTATCTGGAATGTTATCTATTGGTAGCAGTTTATCAGCGATAAAAAGCGCAACGGCTGCTCCAGCAAACTACTTTGCCCAAACAGGTAACGAAGTCCTAAAAGAAAACATTAAAACAAACAGCTTACCGAGCCGAGTTGCTTCTGCGGTACTGCGAGATTTATCTGACAGAGAGCAAATTTCCGACAGAAAAGTGGAAATCATTGATTACACTCAACGGACTTGGCGTGACGGATGCATGAATTTGCCAAAACCTGACGAATTTTGTACACAAGCATTAGTTCCTGGTTGGCGCGTTGTCCTTTCAAATGGTAGTCAAACATGGATTTATCACACTGATAATAACGGGCGTTCTGTACGTTTGGCAAATCCTTATATTCTGACAAGAAATCTGCCACAAAACTTTCCAAACTATATAGAGGATGCTGTTCTAGAAAATGCATCTGGGCGTTTGAATTTACCAACTTCTCGGCTAAATATTATTCAAGCTCAAGAACGGACTTGGGGGAATGGTTGTTTGAACTTACCAAGACCAGATGAAAGCTGTACCCAGGCTTTGGAAAAAGGTTGGCGGGTCGTTGTCAAAGCACCTGACCAAACCTTGGTTTATCACACCAATACAACTGGTTCCAAAATTAGGTTGAATAAAAAGGAAAGCGAAGTTAGTGAAGCCAGATTACCTGCAAAAGTCAGAGATGCGGTATTGCGTCGAGCAAGTGAAGAGTCGGGTTTACCTCAAAGGTCGCTGAGTATTGTTGAGTCTAAACCAACACAATCGACATATGGCTCGCTTTGGCAAGTTACAGTAGCTGCTGGGCTAAATCGTTGGGTGTTTGTCACTGATGACAAAGGTTCCCGAATTCAGCTTTCAAGCCAGTATGGTGAAACGCCTAATGCTAACTTACCCAGAGATATCGCTGAGAGAGTTTTGGTACGAGCCTCTAAGCGTTCACAAGTGCCAATTTCGCAATTACGGATAGCTGAGGTGGAACGGCGACAATGGCCCGATAGCTGTTTGGGTATAGCAGATCCGGTGGCTTTATGCGCCGCAGTTGTTGTACCAGGTTGGGAGGTGACTGTGAGCGATCGCCAACAACGCTTGGTTTATCGCGTTAGCGAATCAGGTACTGTTATTTTAGATGAAAAAGCTAGCTCAATTGCTGATAACAACACACCGCTCAAGCCAATTTCCATTCCTAGAAGTGAGTTACCACTACCTTTGGATAGCGGCATGATTTTTCGGCAAATCTCCAGTGGTGGCTTTGCTGGTAGAACCTACGAAACTGTTTTGCTCGACGACGGGCGTCTGATTCGTGTTCGGATTGGTGATAGCAATGATTCTGAACGTAGCGTTCGCCGCATTCCCTTAGAACAAGTCCAAAGGTTTCAGCGATTGCTAGAACAGCAAAGCGATGAATTCAACAATGTGAGTTATCCAGCACCAAGAGGCGCTGCTGATTACATCACCTACACCCTCACCAGCCGCGATGGTACGGTTAAATACAACGATGTTTCTCAAAAGAGCTTACCCGAGGATTTAGGTGTCATAGTCAACACTTGGAAGCGGATAAGCACAACCTATCAGTAGGTGTAATGTCGGGGCGCAAGGTAGCCCATACGTGTCAACTTAACGTTCAAACGTTTATTCCAGGTTGATTTACCCCACCCCTTAATCCCCTCCCCGCCTGCGGGGAGGGGCGGTTTTGGCATTAGCCAAAGCCGGGGTGGGGTGAAGCAGCTTCGGGGACAAGTATCAAGGCATGATGTTAGTTTATTCCAGGTTGATTTACCCCACCCCTTAATCCCCTCCCCAAGGCATCGGGGAGGGGCGGTTTTGGCGTTAGCCAAAGCCGGGGTGGGGTGAAGCAGCTTCGGGGACAAGTATCAAGGCATGATGTTACGTAATTACAAAGCTTTCAGCTTAAGTTGACACACATGGGCTACCTTGCGCCCCGATATTCTACACCCTGTCAAAACTACGGTTTATTCGTCGGAATAAGTTGCATTTGATTCTAGGATATAATATCATATGTTTCGTAGTCGATAATACTTGCAATCGATGAGCAATCAGACTGGACACGTACACCACACTTGGGTACAAACTCTTCATCCTGTAAACTCAGATTTGAGAGTGCAACAAGTACAAGAGAAAGAGCCGATGTTTTACTATTTTGCTTACGGCTCGTGTATGTGTCCTGTTGATTTGAAGCGCTCCCTTGGTGAAAATACGCACGCCTATGTCATCGGTCATGCGACACTCAAAGGTTATCGACTGGGATTTTATCGTCTTTCACCTAGTCGCAAATGTGGCGTTTTGGATGTGGTGAAAGACCCCAAAGCGAGTGTGAATGGTGTACTCTATCAGCTACCTTGGCGATTAAGCGAACACTTAGATAAACGAGAAGAAGTTCCGCATGGTGGTTACCGCCATGAATTTGTAGATATCCACTGCAAAGAACAAGTATATAAAAATGTGCGTACTTACGTGGTAGTAAACAAACTCTTAGAGGAAGCCGCCCCCAACGACTGGTACTTTAATGTTGTCCTGCGGGGCGCTGTCACTTGCGGATTGCCAGAGGAATATTGCTGGAGTTTGTTTAACCATATGTACAAATTGCAACAGCGCCATCAGGCACAACATTGGGTGCGATCGGCTTAGGAACGAGTTGAACTGGGGATTAGGGATTGGGAAGAGTATTGCCCAGTACCCAGTCCCCAGAGCAATTAAAGAATAATGTCCAATTGGAAGTAAGCGACATTTGGAGTGTTTTCCTGTTTCTTTGTGATATTTTATGGGGGATGTAGGGAATCGCTCAAACCCTTATTCTGTCGTTGTATCCCGCAAATGCCTGTCCTGGTAAGGATTTGAAGTGTCCGTGATGTTGATTTATTGAGAATTTTTATGAATTATTTGCTCTTAAATTTGACACCCACAAATTGGGGGGTGTAAAATGCTCTTGCCACAAGGCTTGTAGAAGCCAAGGGTTTGACTCTTGTTAAAGAGAAAAGGTGCTGAAACCAATGCTAATATTTGGTCAGCGTTTAACCGATTTCTTGTTTGACTCTTGTTAAAGAGAAAAGGTGCTGAAACGCACCGGAAAGAGTAATAAGAAGAGCGCCAACAGGTTTGACTCTTGTTAAAGAGAAAAGGTGCTGAAACAAGTGTGTCATCGCGAAATGTATTATCGATGACAAGTTTGACTCTTGTTAAAGAGAAAAGGTGCTGAAACAAAGCAGATGCTTGAGAAGCGGAAGAAGCTAAAGTAGTTTGACTCTTGTTAAAGAGAAAAGGTGCTGAAACAGTGATGGAATTCTTCTCTCTTGCTCATCTTTCTCTCGTTTGACTCTTGTTAAAGAGAAAAGGTGCTGAAACTAACTATTTCTCTAAACTCTTCGGTGAGTTGAATTAAAGTTTGACTCTTGTTAAAGAGAAAAGGTGCTGAATTCTGTCGCTTTTTTCAGCACCGAATTTTTATTAATCTTTGGTTATTTTTAATCACAAAAGCTATCAATTAAAACGCTATGTTTGAAGCTATTTACTCCAATATTTAAACCTTTTGAGTTAATCGGGAAAAATCATGTTGCCGTTACCAGAAACATTACCTAAGTGGTACACAGTTGAAGACACTCAAGAAAGAGGATGGACACCTGAAACTAAAGATATTATTGAAGGCAGTGGCAAGCCAGAGGTTATTAAGGCTTGGAAGAATGACCTGAATCTACAAAACTCGAAAAACTTCACTGTTCGGCTTGATAGATTGCAAATTATTAGTCCCATTCAGGTGGGAGGTGGCAGTGTTTTTGAAGGCGGTATACTACCTGCTCAAATCGGTGGTGTTCCCTGCATTCCTGGTTCAAGCATTAGAGGTGCTTTACTAAAGTGGATAAAAGCGAAATGGGAAGGTTTACTAAGCAATGAAAGGGATTTTTGGCAAAGTTTAATTACTGAGGATTTGAGTGGTTGGCGACCTCGCCAGATTCGTTTTGAAAGTATTTTTTTTCAAGACTCCCTCAAACCCTTTCCCTTACACGCTCAACAAAATTGGCAAGTTTTTAATGAAAAAAGTAAGCATTTAAGCATACAATGGCAGTTAGTACCCGAACATCCACCTAGACCTAATTCAAATAAATTCTCGCTGCAAGTTTTACTCAAAAATAATCACACAACTGCACAAAGCCAACAAAAACAATGGCTGGAAACTCGACTAAAAGAAATGCTGCAACATCAAGGGATAGGACGTGGCACAGCATCGGGTTTTGGTCGATTAGCGGCATCAATTCCATCAGGAAATTGGCAAATTAGACTAACAGGGATGAAACCTTGTGTGCAACAGCAAGATAACAAAAAAAATCAATGGGGGAAATATCGCTGGAGTCCACAAGTGTTGCGTGCTAACTTACGTGGCTATTTCACTCGTTTGGCTCTTTCTGTGTTAGGAAAGGAAAATGCGCTGGAGCTAACTAAGAAAATTTTTGGTGGACTGAATTCTCCCGCTAAGTTGATTTTGACTAGTTACTTGTTGCCGTTTCAGAGAGCACTAGTTGGACAGGATTTGCGTGATAAATACACTAATATTCCGGCTCAAGATGCTCACTCTACTTGGCTAATTAATGTCGATTGTCATAGCAATTTTCAAGCGTTAATTGGTGCATTGCTAAACTTAGCCAGCAGGTTGGGTGGACTTGGTGCTGGTTGGCGTAGACCTCCCCATGAGTTAGAACGTTTTCGGGGATTCCGGGGTAGTGAATTTACTGTTACACCAGCAAATTTAGAGGAACCTTTAAATCAGTTAATCAATCGCTTGCAAGAGATGATTCGGAATTTAGCCCAGGAATATGGCATATCTGTTTTGTCTAATCCTGTTAAAATTTCTGGTAGCATTATTAGTATCTGGCAAGGAAAAACAAACTTGTGGGAGAAATTGGTGCATGGTGTTTGCAGGAGTGCAGATAACCCAAAGAATCCCAATCCAAATCGACCTTGTTGGTGTGGTAATTCTGAAGACCGTCCATCTGGCTATGCAGTACGACAACATGAAGATTTTTGTTTAGTTACTGTATTTGATCCACAGGTGGAAGCGACATTGAACCGTTTGGGGTTTCAACCGATCTGGTGTTGATCATTGCTTTGCCAATGTTGCGCGGATCAGGAGAAATGGCTGAAATGACGAAACTTCGTTGTCATCCGCGACGTAGACCAGATAAGCGTTTCAGATAATTAGACCTGTGCAGTTCTGGCAGATTGTAGTGACAATTATGGGGTTCCGCGCAAATGGCGGCTGGACACTAGGTAGGATAAGGGTTTGAATCAGGGTAGTTGCGACCTCTTTTGAAGAGGAAAAGGTGCTGAAACTTGTAGTCTTAAAAGCGGCATTCCGAACAGTTGCTGATTGAAGTTGCGACCTCTGTTTAAGAGGAAAAGGTGCTGAAACTACAGTTCGTGTGTCATGATTAAGTTAACGTTATTTGTTGCGACCTCTGTTTAAGAGGAAAAGGTGCTGAAACCTACCTAATGCGTACTGTCGATTCTCAGTACATCGTTGCGACCTCTGTTTAAGAGGAAAAGGTGCTGAAACATTGTACGGCACTAGTAATGGATTTGGGTAAAACGGTTGCGACCTCTGTTTAAGAGGAAAAGGTGCTGAAACGATATCCGTCTGTTGCCGCCGAATTTCCAAAAAATAAGTTGCGACCTCTGTTTAAGAGGAAAAGGTGCTGAAACAACTTCGGTTGCGATCGCCCTACAACTTTACAAAGAAGTTGCGACCTCTGTTTAAGAGGAAAAGGTGCTGAAACAAAAATCTTTTGTTGAAAACTGCCAGGATAAATCGTTGCGACCTCTGTTTAAGAGGAAAAGGTGCTGAAACAGATAAAGCGTAATCGAGCGATCGCGGCTGCTTGTTGCGACCTCTGTTTAAAAGGAAAAGGTGCTGAAGAATTGCAGCACCAAAAATCAAGTCATACCAAAATAAAAAGAAGCGAAGTCTTTTACCCGCTTCGCTTCTCTAAATTCAATACGGTTCAGTTAAGGATTGTGGTAACAATTCCACACGTGTAGAGACGTTGCATCCGAGAGTTCTACATTACCATCCTGATAACAGTTTTGGTCTTATCTGAACTGTATTGTCTTTAAATTACTAATTGCCAACCTAAAATTACAGCGCATTTCGCATGATTAAGGTACACAAGGGCGGGCAAGATGCCCACCCCACAAGATTTGTAATCTTAAGTGTGTACTTCATTTACTTGCAAAGTACTGTATCAATACCTTAACATCAAAACTCCCAGCCATCTAAACCGAATCATTACTATCTTGAACATCTTTTAATCGCATCGTCCAAAACTGGATGGTATCAGCGATTTCAATCAATAAATCCGTTAATAATACCTGTTGATTAAAATTTAAATTCCTAAATCTATCCTGAAAATCAGCCGTTGTCATCTCCGGCTCAATTTTTAAATCATTACCTACAATCTTACACAAAACCACCCGTGCAACTCCCCAAGCAAAATAACGCCGTTGTTCGTCTGAACCCGCTTCTGCATCGGGTATTATTCCATCTTTTAAAACAGGGGAACGCGACATTGCCCAGAAGCGTTCCATTCCCCAAATTGACACATAATCAGCAATACCACTTGCTGCACCTTGCCAATCTTTTAATTTTTCAACTCCTGTTTTCAACAGTTGAAAAACTTCTCTATCTAATTCATAAGAGCTTACGGGCATAATTCACTCCTCGCCTGCAAATGGAGAAATACAAATTCGTCCATAACCAACGCTCCACAACCCACCAAGATAATGTTCATTCCTTAAAAATTGCTGCCACTTCTCCAAATCTTGAGCTTTATCTCCTCTGGTTGTCCAAGAAATCATAAACACTGCTTGTGGAGGAATTCCTTCAACAGCAAATAAATTTTCTACTAAACTTCCTTTCTCATTTTGCTCATCTAAAAGCTTGACTCTGGGCTGACGTACTAAACCCATATCTACAATTAAATTAATACAGTCATCTGGCACAACAATTCGTCGGTTTTGTGGTACTTCTGCATGATTAGGAGCAGGTAAATATTTGTCGCAATATTGCACATTGGTTAACTTGAGCCAGCGCAGATAAACAGTTTTATTCTTAAGTTGCGGCTCAGTGATATACACTTGATTATTTGCTAAATTAACAGGTGGCTTTTGGCATAATTGCTGAAATCTATTTAGCCAACTGGGGCAACTCACCCACCAATTGCCATAACCCAAAACATGAACGGGCCACCATACAGGCCATCCCCAACCCAGAGAAATATTGCCGCGAGTCATGTCATTCTTATCCCCCCCAAACCAATTAAGAACGAAAGGTTGGAATTCTTTTTCATTTTTGGCGTGTTCTCGCAATGCACCGCGCAGGGAACTACCTGGAATCGCCGGACTGCGGTCAGGAAGGCGAAATATAGGATTATTATTACCGCGACTGCTGCTATCTGCACCGCCAATATGAACTGGTTCTCGACAAATCAACCATTCAATTGTCATTTCGTTGAGTCCTCAAATAACCACAAATGTCCGTACCCCAAAACATGACGATTAAAGTTATCTGGTAAAGGAGCAGATTTTTGCAAAGGTGCAACTCCTTCCCACAGATAAACTGCACCTGCGGGGGTCATCCATTCACCAGGTGTTAACACTTGCACCCTTTTTTCTTGATCGTGGCGATCGCGTACCCGTTTCCATGACTGCCAAGGAACTCCTGTTTCAGCAGCATAAGCTTTAATACCTTCATGCGGAGGGGGGTAGGGAATAGAAACTTTATCATTACCTTTTTGCCACAATGCTGCGGTGAGTAAAATTGCTCCTGTGGCATTAGGACATTCTGCTTCTAACCAACTGTCCATAACTCGCACGGGTGTAATGACAACAGGCGTTCCCCCCGCACCCAAAAAACTCCAGTTGGAGTCGGGAGGCGTATAGTTGCCAATCACTTTTACCAAAATTGACCAACCTGGGTTCATGAGAGTGGTCATTTCTGCAAAAAAGCCACCCTCATCTTTAACTTGAAAATCTTCTCGGCTATTGTGACTTAAGGTCAGCGTTTTCCAAGGCGGTTCTTGTAATGGTGCATCCCTCAATTGCCCTGTTTTCCAAAAAGTCTTGAGACTGTTCCCCCGAATCAAATATCTCCCGCCAACAATTTCAATTTCTTTACCTTGATGTTCCGGACGCACCCGCCATTGTTCATCCCGCCATTGGATTCGGAAAATTTCTTTGGGAATCGGTTCTGGCGATACTAACCTGTAGACTAGCAGTGGTAAAGTCACATAAATATCTCGCCCAAAATACCAAAATGGTCCCCACAGTTGACAATCCTTCGGTAAACTTAAGCAAGCTGCTAATTGATGCCCGTTGGGAGGCCAACGGCAACCAACTTGTCCGCTATTTTGTCCAATGGGAGTGAGATTACCAATTGCCACCGTTCCCGCTGGGGTAATTGCATACCATCCTGTCATTGCTGTTCCCCGCTAATTTTTTCCAGCCATTTCTGGCGTTCCCGTTGTTGACGCGCTAAAAATGCTTTGAGGCTAATCCAATTTATCCACCACTGCCAATCTTTGATTTCTTTCTCAAACTCTTGCCTGTGTGCCAATACCTGTTCCCAAGTCAGAGGAATTCCCACACTCGCCCATAAAGTTTCAATCAATTCTCCTACAGTAAGGATAGAGACATCTCGCAAACGCGAACTTTCCAAGTAAAAGAGCAATTTTTCCCAACGGTTCAATTCAGTTTGGTCTGTGGTGATGGGTTCAATAGGCATTAATAAGTTCCACAAAGCCCAAGGACAAACCCACTCTAGCGACTGCCCACTATTAAATAACACCCTCAGGCAAACACGGTTTCGTCCTTGATTTTTGGCTTCCTTGTATGCCTGATTCAACCCTCGATGCCAAAGGGATTGAGGAATTCGCCGCTGGGCAATAACTATGCCCAAACTGAAATTCATTTGTTTCCCTGGCACAGGATAAATTTCATCATCCTGATAACGTACCCACCCATCTACAAACGGTTGCAATGGCTGTGTTAAAGGTGTAGTTTCTCCTGTCCACAGCCGATGTAAATTGCTAGTCAGTGCAATTGCTTCTGTCAGGGGACCTAAGAGTAAAAAATCGTCTCCTCCAGCAAAGATGACTTTGCCATGATGATGTTTTTCAGTGAGGGAATACAGCAGTTTATTCCACGAACTAAATAGCACTGACAAATCAAGTATATGTGGAAGTTCAATTTTCCTTGGTGAGTTGGCTGGCACAATGACAGGAGTCATTCCTAACTCATATTTGGCACTTATTTCTGGTGTGGGATGCCACTGCGACCAAAGTAACTTTAGGGTTTTATACTGTTCCCCGGATAACCATTTGCCCATATTGTCGCCATCGCCCCGCCAGCCTACCGTCCATTCAATTGTGCTTTCCCAACCTTTAGGAACCTCAGTCTCCCAATCTGAGAGTACGGTATCCTCAATGTTGCGCCGTTCTAAAACTCGCGGGTGAGCAAAAGCAGGCGATCGCTGATCGACTTTTGGCATTCCCCATTCATAACTGGGTTTGCTGCCCAAAAAGTATTCGTGCCACAATTCAACCTCTTGATTCCAAGTTTCAGCACCGATGTGCTGAGTTATCCAAGCAGCGGCTGCCGCAGTACGGTCGGGGAAGCGTCCCCAAGGACAAGGCGGCGGCGTTTTTCCCCACAAACGCTGTAAAGTTGGTTGGATAATTTCTGGAACTGACGCTAAACGCTTGACTAACTCAATGCTGTTAAGGCGATCGCTGCTAGAAAACAGCCCTGATAACCGAGTTTTTTCTGTCGCTTTTTCTTCCCACCATTCCTTGATTTGGTTATCCGGTAATCCCCAAGTTCCTCCCTGAGTAATCAACCGTAAGCCTGGATGCCAAATCGACAAACAGCCATCACTAGGACTGGTACGTCCTCCCCACCATGTACTTTGCCATTTTCGACCAATCTTTTCTGACTCAATATATTGATGTAAACTATCAATATCTTCAGCAATTCTGTCAACTTGTAGCTGTCCTGACTTGGCATAAACTGACCAAAAATACTGATGGTCATGATGGATGACACGCCATCCTTGACCATTCAGCAAGTTTGGGTATTTTTTAATAACTTCCTGTTCCAAGCCCTCTAGAAAACGTCCCCATTCTTGATTAATTACTAGCTGGACATTTTCTAGCCAATTTGGTTCTTCTGGGTGCAAACCTGTAATCACATTTGGCAGTTCAGCTTGCCAAAATCTTTCTGCATTTACCGAGTTTGAACCACCAAACCACTTTATCAAATCAGAAGAATTATGCAAGGGTAGCAAAACTTTACCACCATACTCTTCCCATCTGTAAATTAAGACTGCTGAGAGATAGTGACACAACCAGGAAGCTACAGCCCAATCTCTCAGTCGTTGTCCACCTCCCAAGAAGGTTTGAACAGGACCAAAAGTCAGGACTGCGACTTGAGTGAGTTCAGCTTTATTAGCAAATTCAATTTGATTGCAAGCTTCCTGAGTTGCTCCTCCTCCCCACCAAAACTGACTTTTCATGTATTGAGAATTCTGCCATTTTCCACTAGCAGGATGAATAGAAATAGTAGGAGTATCTTCAGTTAAAGTTTGGTTGGGATAGAGCTTTTGTTGTTGAGTTAACCAGTCTTTTAGATCCATGATTACAGTTGATTCATTATTTCTGAAACGCAAGCGCTATAAACTTTCGCTCTTGTATCCACTTCAACAGACACCCCTGCTAGCCCAATAATATAGTTCAACCAGTTAACCGCTATTTGAGAAGGATGATCTGGGTCAGTAACGCCGTTGTTAAGTTCCTTTGTCTTCTGGTCTAAAAGCTCGTCTATGCTATCCCCTATTAAACTGTGATAAAGCGAATTTCTTAATGTTATAAAACCCAACCTTTGTTTTGGTTTTTTCTCTAACCTCCAGTCATCAATATAAAAATTTTTAAATTCTTGCCAGTCTTTATCAGTGACTGGATTAGCAGTAAAATTACCTTTTAATTCTCCTTTCTTGGCAGTACAATCATCTTCCAATTCTCGTTTGATAGCAGTAAAAGTACCTTTAATTAAAAGTTCATTAACAATCTTGCTTATGCTGCAGTTAGAATTTACCGAAGAAAGGCAGAGGGCAGAGGGCAGAGGGCAGAAGGAAAGAAGGTAAGCTTTGATACAAAAATAAGTCCTCTGTTCTCTGCCATAAGGTTTAAAGCCCCTGAATTTATTTATGGAGAAAAATAAACGCGTAGCAACTTTATTAAATCCCCCGAATTCATTCGTGGGGACGCCTTCTGCCTTCTGCCTTCGTACTTCTGCCTTCTTAATTCCTTATCATTCTTAAAGATTAATTTGCGTTTATGCCATTGATAATCACCATTCCCTTGCTTTTCTACCAACAGGAGTAAAGCTAATTCTAAAGCCCCAGCTATTCTAAGAGACCAGTGCATCCACTGACTGCGATCGCGAAAAGCTTTTTCACTCCACAAGGCAATACTTATGCGTTCAATAATACTCTCTCTATCATGTAAAGAACGCCCCTCAAGATTCAGAGATACTGATTTATCTAAAAACTCAAGATTGTTTTTTAGCTGTTGATAGTTTGGATGTTGACTATCAAGTAATTTCAAAGCACCACTAAAATCCTGAATTTTCAATAACTCCCGAATTTGTGGGTCTTTTAACCGCCATTGCCAATGCTTTCCAGAATGCGGTGTACAATTTATGTCTTGCTCAGAGATATAAGCAAACTCAATCTTGTCTCCAACAGCAAGTTTTTTCTCAACACCCCAAAGATACAAAGCACCACTCAAAGCTGGAGTACCGCTGCTGTGCTGCACAATAATTTTTTCTAACTGAATCTTCTCTGATTCATTAGGCTGGAAATAAATTAAATTATTTTCAACAATATCAAAATACCGAGCTAGTAAAGAATCTACTGCATCCGCCATACCTTCCCAGTCAGCTACACCATAATTAACCTCTGGAGGGACATCAAGAACAATCGGATAGTGTTTAAGATTTTGTTGTTCACACCAAGCCGCTAGAATATTCTGCCACCAAATTCCATCTGATGTGACGAATGTGTTCCAAGCTTCACCAGAATCATTTCGTTCCTGCATCCACTTAACTTGATTAGTAAGGATAAAAGCAAATACAGTATCAGAATCAGAGGGTAGGCTATCCCTAACTTTTTTTATGAGAGGAAAATCAACTCTATCTAAATTGGGAATTAAATCCTCATCATTCCATGCTGCTTTTTGCTTAATTTCTTCTAACGAATAAATATCTAGTAGCTGGTGAAATCCTTCTCGTCCATCACATAAAACATCACTTTTACCTAAAACTTGCAGAATTAAATGAGTCATATCCAATCAAGAGGTTGTCCTTTATTTAGCCACCTTGGATTGCTTTTACAAGGATATATGTTAAAAAATATACATTAAAGATAGATGTCTTCAAGGGTCGCTGCCTCTTTCTTTATGACCGCTTCACTATTTTTTTACTTTTTGACTACAAAAAATTATTTATTTACTGATTATAAATATTACTAAAAGTTAGTAAGTACCATGTAGAGAGCGGGCGATCGCCTTGTCACAAAATTGAATGGCAGTTTAAGGTGACGCAGAAGTGCGCGAGCCATCATCTGCGATTACTGTCAGAATGTCCAAACTGTGGAGCAAGATTTAAGGTTCCTGCGCTGTGTGTGGATGGACATTGCCAGCGTTGTTTTATGACGTTTGCACAGATGACGAACTATCAAAAGTATTGTTCTTAATCGATGGAGTAACATTATGGTTTTTCAATTTTCTGTTCAAAACAATTTGGTCATAGAGCACAGCAACTCTTGCTGGATATGTGACTTTACCTGTTTAGATGTATTGCTTGCAGAGCAAAACGGTTCGGTTGTTGGTCGCCCTTGGTTGACTCTAGTTATAGACGTTTACTCTACCTCCTGCACCCGATGGGTTTACAAAGATCAAATTAAAATCTACACAAACTTAGGCATCCAATTATTAATGTAGTAATTTCCTAGCTTCTGGCAAGATTGAAATTACTTTATTGACATAGGCTTTATCCGGGCAATATCCACAACCAACGATAAATTTTAAATAATCTTCTGGGCTAGAATATTGCTCCCATCCCTGGTATGGTTTCCTGCCAATAAATAGCCAGTATCCCTTTACCGCATCTTCCAGAGTTTGAAATTTGCAATAATCATCAACTCCGTCATGGGCTTTATAGGAAACATTTTGAGCAATTTCGCTCATTTCCCTTCGCCATTTCAAACCGTAGGGGTTATTGTGCTCTAAAAATAATTCAGAAGTTCCCCTGCCTGATTCTAAAATTGCTTGCGCTAATTGTGCTGGCTTCAATTGCGGATAGGCTATATTAGCAGCTTTAAGCACATTGATAAATTCTTGCCACTTAGCCGCGCGATCTGGACTTTTGGCAGGAGTTGCGACACATTGCCCGGTTAATCCCTTAACAATAGCCGCTGCCATCGTGTCAGCATTTAATAAATTCATATCCGTTGCGGAATCTACAAAGCAGCACTCTACAAGAATCGCTGGCATACATGTATTTTTCAAAACATACAGATGAGATCCATCTTTTACCCCACGGTTGAAAAATCCCAGAGAGCAGATTTCGTTTATTACATTCTTAGCTAAAGTCTTCCCGCTGTTGCTCATTGCATAGACTTCAGTCCCGTAAGCTTTGCAATTAAAGGCATTGAAATGAATACTGACGAAAACATCCACTTTCTCGCTGTTGGCGATTTGGCAACGTTGCCTTAACGAATCACCGACGCTGCTAGCTTTTGTAGGAGTACAATTAACAACCTCATGCCCTAGCGATCTCAAGCCAGCCATAACTCGACTACCTACAGCTAGAGTCAATACATCTTCTTGCTTAATTCCAACAGCCCCAGTATCCGGGGTTGCGTTGTGTCCGCAATCAATTCCATATTTCATCTTTTTTACTTAATTAATTTTATTAAAATCGTGTTTTCTTAAACTTCAGTTAGCCAAACTTCGGCTGTTTCAGTTTCACATAAGATTGCGTATCTTGCCCACCTTTAGCGTTGTATGCCCTGATGATAAACTTAGGTCTAACACCCCTGGTACCGATGACATCACCTTTGAGCAAAGTGCAACTTTCGTTGATTCGGGTAGCACCATAGAGGCAGACACCGAACAGAGCGCGATCGCGTCCTTGTATTATTTACACAAGTACTAAGAGTTAATGAACAAGGTGATGACAAGTAGCGACATTTAGTGCAAAAGTTACTTTTATCAGATCACCGTATTTTCTGATAAACACAATTGCTTTGTAGGCGATCGCCCATATTTTAATTCAACAAATTTATAATTCTGGCACCTGTAAGTTACGTTTATTACCTGCGTAATGCTTGTAAATAATTTCTGGAGAGTTACCAACCCACTTTCCTACATCCTTCGCATCAATATCAGCTTCCAGGCAAAGAGTAATAAAAGTGTGCCTGCATTGGTAAGGTTTGCGATATTCGCTGACTACGCCCTGTTTTACAAGTTGAGTTACGATTCCATCTATATGTGTACCACGATGATTTTTGTAACCTTTCCAGGCATGATTGAGAAAATCTCCAAAGTCTACTATGCCGCCTTTCTTGCTTCTAAAGATAAAATCATCTGGGTTACAGTTCTCAGGCTTGATGGAGTCTAAAATTTCACGGTGCTGATGATTAATCGGAAAACGTCTTTGGCTTTGGGTTTTTAATCCATCTTTGAGGGCTAACCCTTTAGTACTGATGGTAATTGCTTGCTCAAAGGTAATGTATTTATCACTGATGTGCTTCCATTGTAGAGCGATCGCTTCTGATGGTCTGCACCCAGTAAAAAATAATAATTTTACTAAAGGAGCATAGTAGCTGTAGAGTTTGCTCTCCTCAAATGCTTGAATTATGTTATCCCGTTCTTCCTTCGTAAAGGGATTAATTTCATATTCTGTTGATTCTGACTTCGGAAGAAGAATGTCTTTTGCCATACTTTGAAAGGGATTGGATTCAATTAGCTGACTTTTAAGTGCCCAATCACAGCAAGCATTTATATTTGTCAAAGTACGTTTGGCGGCATTAGCACTGAGATTTGCAAGTAAATAGTCTCGAATTGCGATCGCATCATCTAAAGTTTTAGTTGGTAACTTAGCAATGTGATTGCGATACTTGCGGTAGTCAACCGCATAAGTAGAAGGACTAACCTGTGGTTTTTTAAACTCAGTGTATTTTTCCCATAATTCTCCCAAGTCTGGTTGGGGGTTACGTGAAGGTGTAATTGGGGTAATTGGGGTAACGGTGCTTAATGACGCTGCTGGTTTGTACTTAACTAAACTGGCATCAAACTCTCCATAGTCAATATCCCTCTGGATTTTTGTCGCCAAAGCCGATGCTTGATGTCTTCCAAAAGGTGTATCGTCGTGCCTTGTTGAAACATAGAAACGTTTGGTTTTTAGCTCTCCAGTGGGCGTAATAATAGGATGAGAAAAAACTAATTGGAGACTGCCGTTAGAGTTCTTTATCTGCACCGAACCCCGACTGGCAATACTTTGAGATTTTTTAGGCTCCATAAGCTTAATTAACTGGGGTAAACATTTTTACTTTTCCACTTTACCCCAGTTTTACCCCAGAAATGTGTATTGGGGTAAACACCTTTACCTTACATATCTACCCCAGTTTTACCCCAGTTGTTTCCCCAAACTACCCAAAATTACCCCAAAAATATTGGAAGGCTCTGGAAACAAGCCCTACAACTACCATTAAAAAAGGGCTTCAAAGCCCTGTAATGCTTATATTTCTTTGAAGGCGGCACCCGGATTTGAACCGGGGGATGGAGGTTTTGCAGACCTCTGCCTTACCACTTGGCTATGCCGCCAGTTGACTGCGTCAAGAGTAACCACTAGAGCTTTCTTGGTGGAGCCAAGTAGCCATTTTGGTAGCTAACCCTGCGAAGCAGTAGCCAACTCTTTAACTACTGTCCTAGTATAGCATGAGGTGTTCTGATAGCCAACACCTCAAAAAGTAGCCAACCACAGCCCTTGGCTAACGCCAAGAACATCTCCTAAGCCATCCTGGTTACTATTCTTGGCGCTAGCCAAATGATGTCAAAGACGACTATGCACATATCCATAACAAATGCCTGGATACCTGCCTGGATACCTTGGGGGAGATATCAGGACAATAAGTCATCATCTTCTAGCTCTTTATATAGAGAAGATAAAAAAGATGCTGACTTATCATCCAAACCTAAGCAGCAACAGGAAAGAGTCTACCATCTCTCTAGGACTCCTTGGCAGTTACGGCTAGTCTCCTGCTATGCCTCTGACTACTCTCAAGCCTTGCTAGGACTGACTCAGGAAGACTAAGACACACGCCACATACTCATAAGTTAGCCCAGTAGACCTATAGCTGGGCTTTTAAGGCGAGGGGGGAGCAACTTGGTTGCTGTGAGCGCATTCCACCATATTGTGGAGTCAGTTCCTGAGCTTGCAGGAGTTCACATGGGGTCAATACACTGCAATAAGCGCTCGTAGTTATCATCCTCTAAGTCATCCACATGGACTTCCTCAACAGTGCCATCGCGAAAGAAAATAGTAAACTCAGTCGCATCTAGATAACCTGTGATATCCTCCAGCGTGTCTCCTCTCCCCTCCCAGTCGATATCCTCAATATCCTGGACATCGTATTCAGTCCCGTTTAAGGTAATGGTCATGAGTCGTTAAGCTGTTCTTAGGTTTTCAGTCATGAGCTTACTTAATATACCTGTAACGACTAAGTACCCGCCATAGGTTGGGTATTTATGAAGCCAGTCGGAACGTAACCTAGGCGGCGGTCAGTCGAGCCAAACGCGCATCCGATAGATGGGAGCCAATGCCCGGTAAAGCTGCCGTTGACTCATTTTGGTTGTACCGGGTTCTAGCCTCATGAACTTAACTTTGGCAGAGGCTTGACCACAAGATATGGTTAGCTCATAGCCATGCTCATCTAATGCACCGTACATCTGACCAAGCGTTATGTAGAGCTTAGTAAAATATCGGAACTTAGCCAGCACGACTGATAGCGCTAACGCTGTTGTGGCTGGTCTAGTCAGCACATCTAGCCACTCTCTAACTATCTCTTGCTGTCCTTTCAGCATCCTGTTCCATTTTATTGGGTCGTTGTTACGCTTGTCCTTGGCTATCCACTCCAACAAAGCCTGGTCGCGTTTGTTTGCCACAGGTCTACCTAGAGCTACTACTAACTAGAGCTCTACTACATTAGTCGCTACATATCTATCCTCTAAGGGGAGAATATTTACTAAACCCACCTCACATCTGAGGTTAGGTATTTTTACTCTTTAACATTTTGTTAGTAAGTCGGAATACTCAGAAGGTAGTAACTGTGCGAACGCTCGTCAATACAGGTTAACCTAAAAGACCTCCTAGGATGAGCAGGAAGGTAGGTAAAAATAAGTCCTGGTATGGTTCCTACCTTCTCTAAATGTCCTCTCAGAGGTACCTAGAAGGGCATTCCCCAAATGGTACGATAGAATAAGCGTTTCAGCCGCTATTTTGTGGAAATGCTTAGAACGGCAATAAGCCCTCCTTTATTTCACGAGAGGGCTATTGCATCTTTTTCATGGAAAATATTCAACTTTCTTACCAGTTAACCTGCAAGAGATGCTATCGTAGATACAGCTATTCATAGACATAAGTTTAGCTCCCATCAACGCCAAGCCAATGGGAGGAATAGCCGTATAACTTTAGTTAAGGATATCACAAACATGATGACAATACTCGCCATATGCTGTGCTGTAATGGCAGCAGTATCGCAGCTTACTGTAGTTGCTTTACTGGTACTTTTCATTGCAGGCAAGTTCTAGAAGGTTTCCGAACCTGCTAGCACATCTACTATAGTACGTCAAGTCACCTCAAAGCTATTAGCAGTAGCTTTGGGGTTTTTCTTGTTGGTTAGATGGTTAGAGAAACTTTTCCATAACCATAGCTCCATATTAGCAGATGCAAAGGCGTTTAGCTCCTAAATATTTTAGCTCCTTAAACTTTTAAGGCTCTTTATCAACTTTTTCATTTACCAATGGTAACTCAAAGCCCCGTCGTCCTGGGCAGTCATCAGTATTGTACAATGCCGCTTGTCAGTTTAAATAGTAAACCAGTTTACATTAAGGCTTGTAAGTCATTTACAAGTTTAGTACTAAACATGAAAAAGAGTCTTGACTCAGATAAAAGTCATAACCTATTATTTTACTACTATTAACTTAGTCAAGTCAATACCTGGCTTACAAGCTGTAGGTATCCCTTCATCAACTTAAGTTGCTCTAAAGTTACCCTGTGATGTGCCGAGCATGGCTCAGGACTACCCTAGGTAGCTTGCTTACCCGCCCTGCTCAGCCCCTCACAGGTTCTGGGGTAAATGTCAGGACTGTTTGGGAAGGTTGGAACAGCATCTTCTAAAACTTTCTCTATATATAAGCTAAAAGATGCTGTTGCAGATACGTTAACTACTCCTACTCTGTTTTCTTAAGCATCCCTAATAAAGGTGTCTGTATCTACGCTTGTCGCACTCTCAGCACCAACCCCTACTACAAGTTCATGACAACGAGAGTCATTCTCAACATCTTAGCGGGTACCTTGAGAGGTGCATTTGATAGCATCCTGTTTAGTACTGTAGATGGTCAAGGTATGCTGTTTAGTCGCACCAAGTCCACAGCCGTGGCAGTCTGTGAAGACTTGAGGACAGCAGGAGCGCTCTATGGGGCAACTCCGGAAGATGCTTACTTGGTGGTTTGTGATGCGACCAATAACCAACCAGGAGACTTAGATAATGGTCAAGTTTCTCTAGATGTCATTGTCAAACCTTCACCTGTTAATGAGGTGATGGTGGTCAGACTATCCCGTGCCAGCTTGGGTACTGTACTAGCTTCTGTACTATCCAACAGCGCTAACGTTGCAGCACCTATCGTCCAACCTGGAGTTAACACCACAGCTAGTACGGTTAAATAAACACGCTAAAGCCCTCATTTGGAAGGTTGTCTCTCCCGCCTAAAAATGAGGGTACTAACTCGTACAGAATATGTTGCCCTTGTTGCCTTTGGGGTGGTGGAGTCGTCGGCTACTTTATCACCAGTTTCTCTCTCCACCATCTGGAACGTGCCATTGTCCCCTCAGGTCTTTCTGGGTATATCTACTATTGTAGCATAACTACCAGTCGGAACGCTACCTTGGTATAAGGTAAAACCCGTCAGGAGTTGCCCAACGGGGTTTAGGTGGAGATATAGAAGTTATAAGCGGTGTCACATCTTGGCAATAACTTGGTTAAAGCCATGTACCCAACCTGGTGTAGCTACCTTCTGTTTCTCGATGTAGACGTGTTGCTCTTCCTCTGTCATGTCCTCCCAGAGTTGACCTTGCTCTGCTATAGCTGCCTGAAACTCCTGACTCGCGTATGGTCGCTCCCAGATGATATGTTGCTTCTCCAGCATCCGGTCTATCAGTTCCATGCGGATGGTAGCGCGTCTATCCTCATGCTGTGCCGCTGTAACTGACTGCCCATGAGCCTCTTTAATAGAGCGCTCTAAGTCGGCACGGAAGGTCGCAGAATACAACGCTAGAGCTTTCTTGTCCCCTAACTCAACTCTGTAGTCTAAGTAGTCTCCAATATCTGATATCAGATATGCTTTAGCTGCTTTCTTAAACTTACCGACTTTCACATCTAACGTTTCTAGGTTCCCTTTACGGGCAACCCAGTCAACCATATTCTGACGGCTACCACCACAAGCTTGAGCCAATGGAGTAAGAGTTGCCCAATGACGACCATCTTCAGTAATAAAGGAGTCTATTTGGATACCAGCAAACGGATGAGTCGAGTAGGTATAGTCCTGAGTCATTGGTTAACCCGCTTGGTTTACTTGCTTGATATTATCATGTTAGCTTATCAAGACTAAGCTTGTCAAGAGGTTAGCGTAAGATAACGGAGTTTTAAGCCTTTGAGCTACGCAAGATGGAGCTACTAAAACGGCTCAAATGCTTATTATAAAAAGCTTTGAGCTACGCAAGATGAAGCTGGTCAACCTACTCAAGTTATTGATAACGTCCGGTTGTATTCTGGAATGCGTGAAGATGTTACCGTTGACCAGCTATTAAGTCCATTTGAGCTAGTCAACTAAGCTAGTCAAAAACGACCTCAACCGCTTATGTAGACCTAGTTTGAGCTAGTCAACTTGAGACCCCAAAAGAGACCCTCTACAATGGGCAGGAAGGCTATTAAAATAAAGTCCCGGTATGTTCCTACCTAACATAAAAACCCCATGAGAGAGGTTTAGGTTAACCTACAAGGTGTAGGTCGAAACGTATGCTAGCTAAGAATGCTGGCTAAATAGCTGGCATTCACTCCATGTAAGGATGCTGGCAACTTAGCTGGCATCCTTATCTAGGGTACATTCCGACCTACAAGATGTAGGTTAACCAACTATATCAACCCATAAGCACAAGAAAACCATCAGACATCTGATGGTTTGGTAATGTTGTTATAGAGTTTAGTCTATATCTGTATTAGAAGTCGTAGACAGGTATATCACCATATAACGTATCTTGAATAGCGGCTCTTACGTTCTTGGCGGCTGCATAAGCACAGGATGCAGTTTCACTATCTCCTTGAGCATCTACCAACTTCATCTTTTCCACTGCCAGATACTCTGCCAGACGCACCCCTGCTAGCTCCATATCTGTTAAGTTATCTCTTAAGTTGTCTTTCTTAGTCAACCCTCTTGCCGCTTTAGCTTGTTGAGCGCTTGTACCTAATAACCCTCTATAAGTGGCGTTCGTGACTGTGCCGTAGTTGGTTACATCTCTGCACTGGCACTCATCAGTTAACACTCTACGCATTACTTTGGACTCAGCCCTGAGTTGTACACGTTTGAGTGCTTCAGTGTCTTCAATACGGTCTATAGCCTTGTTGGCTAACTCTTCAGGGTTTTCTAGGAAGGCTAGGACTAACTTAGCCGCTTCCTCTCTGTAAGTCTTACCAACAGCGCCAGGTAACAGACTAATGATATATAGCGCACCTTCTTTATCAGTTACTGGTGTATTTCTTTGCCTAGCTCCTGGGAACTTCCAGTCCTCGCATTTTCCGAGGACTTCCGGATATTGCTCTGTGAGCCGCTTCAAAGCGTCCCAAGGTTGTTTCTTACCACCCACTACTGAGATAAGGTCATAAACTGATACCTTACCGTCTTCTGTCTTACGGATAGAGCCAAAAGTACTTAGAGACATAGACAGGTTAGCGGTGTTAGAATGTGACATATAATAAGCTCCTCTGTGAGCGAATAGTTAATAAAGTTGAAACATAGGGGTAGTGGGTGCAACCATTGCCCCTATTTGGTATTGGTTAGTCTGTTTAGTAGCCATTAGCTAGTGCCTGTTTCAGTACCATTCTAGTTAAGTCTGATACGCTTATACCTAAGCCCTTAGCTGTCTCTTTCAGTTTGATACTCTCCTCAGGTGTTATCCAAACCTGTAGCTTGACTGACCTTTTCTCCTCTGACATCCTCTACCCTCCTGTTTGACTCCCTACTACTATATTATACCTGCTACTTCCTACATATTCCGGAAAGGAGTACTGTATTTATATCTAACTTTTTTACTATAAGCTACGTATTAATAACTAGTGCTTATACTAAAGGATAGTGGTCAGGTAATAGGTACTTCTGCCTGGTTAAGGATGCCTGCATAATGCTTCAGAATGACCTCAGGGGAGTTCCCAACCCACTTGGCTACTTGAGTTATCGGTACACCCGCCTCAATAGCCATAGTGATGAAGGTATGGCGACAGTTGTAGGGACATCGGTATCGCTTTAAGAACCCATCCCTAACTAGCTGACCAACTATACCCTGATAAGTCTTTTGACCACTCTTGCAGCCTTTCCAAACTTGGCTAGCAAACTTTGAGGCATTGATAGGTAGCCCTGTGGGGCTAGCAAAGACTAACCCGTCTGGCTGGTAGTCCTTTGGCTTGATACTAAGTAGTAGACCCCTCAGTACTTGGTTACAAGGAAACTTCCTAGTCTGGTGCGTCTTAGTATCTTTTCTAACCTTTAGTCCACTGTCAAAGGACTCACTGAAAGTTATTTGGCTACAGTCAGTGCTAATGTGTTGCCACTGTAGCGCTATGGCTTCCCCTGGTCTGCAACCAGTTAGGAATAGGAACCTAACAAATGGTAGGTAGTGTTTATGTTGGGGATGCTCAGAAAATGCCTTTAGGATAGCTTCTCTCTCTGCTAGCGTGAACGGGTCTATATCAGCCCCAGCTTTGGCTACCTTGATGCTCTTAGCCATACCCTCAAATGGGTTATGACTGACCAGCCCTGAGGAAACGCCCCAGCTACAGCAGGCATTGATATAAGTTAGCACTCTCTTAGCTGTATCTGCTGACAGCGTAGCTACCAAGTGGTCTCTTATCGCAATAGCTTTCCTCAAGTCCCTAGTTGGCAACCTTTGGATGTGGTTGGCATACTTCCTTGTGTAGTCTCTCTGGTAGGTAGTGACTGCTAACTGTGGCTTCATGTACTGACAGTACCTACCCCATAGCTCCCCTAGGTCTGTCCCTCTCACTATCTTCTGTGGTTGCGTCTTGAACTGCCCCAAATAACGCTCAAAGGACAAGTCAAACTGACCTGCCCTAATGTCTTCCTCTATTTCTAGTGCTACCCTTTGGGCTTTTCTGTGGTTGTCTAGGGTTGCATCCATACCAGTTGACAGGTATCTGGCGCTATCTGTGGCTACTGACCTAGGCAACCTGAGTCTTAACTTACCTTTCTTATTCTCTATGCCTACTATGCCTTTCATTAGCTACCTTATCGTGGTATCCAAAATGGTAGCCAAAGGGTTGGGTGCAACTATTGGGTTAACGTAATATCAAGGGTTACAGCTTGTTTACCTGCATTTTCTGTGTTTTGCAGACCTCTGCCTTACCACTTGGCTATGCCGCCAGTTATGCGCTTGTGCCGTCACACAACTGAATATTTCCTGAAATTTAGCTTATAACTTGCTCGATTTACAGGCGTGTTTCTCATTGTACGCAAAAAGTAGACTGATTACAACCATGTGGAATTTCGGATTTGTTGGCTAAAGCTTACAGCTATTTTCAGGTAAATAGACCACATTTGCCGTAGGGGCACAGCATTGCTGTGCCCTTACAGTGTGGTTCAAATACGTGAAAACTGCTGTAAGAACAGTCTCTTAGGGACTTGCAATTAAAAAAATCTGCAATTTGTAGTGACGCAAGCAATGGTGGGTTACGGCGCAATGCAAGTCTTGCATGTAAAACCTCAACTGTCGTACGCCTAACCCACCCTACATAATGGATAATTTATTTTTTGGGCGTTGCTGAATCCATGTATGAAAAAGATGTCGTGTGATTCCAAACCCTTGTAGAGACGTACCATGGTGAGCCAGCGCTGCAGGAGGGTTTCCCGACCTAGGCGACTGGCGTCACGTCTCTACACTAGGATTCTACTTCAAATCAGCAACGCCATTTTTTGGTACTCCCTTAGGGCTCTGGAAGTCACGATTCAGAACTTAGTTTTACTTCATCTGCAAAACTAGCCCAGCGGACAAAGTAAAATGGTCCAGCGACAGACCCCCAGATATGCTCATCGGTTTCTGGATCGCGTCCGCGATCGCGACTGATAAATTTGTCTTCATCAATCTCAAAGTCGCTATCCAGGTAGGTCTTTTGTCCTTTGCGAACCACAATGCAGCCTTTACCTGGTTCTACCGTGCCTTTAAAGTTGTGACCTGTCCACTCTACAATCATATTGCAGCCTGGTAGTTTTTCCAGATCATCAGCAGTTAGGGTTTTGAGGCGTTCAACGTTACGGGATGCACCGTAAAACTTTTTTTCTTCCTTAACGCTGTAGTTCTCGATTTCAATGTGCTTTCCTGTGTTCACCAGCTTCAAAACCCTTAAGCGATAAGGATCATTAAGCGAATAGTCATAAGCTTGTTCAACAAAAAAACCTACCCCAGATAAAACTTCCAAGGGTAGAGGACGCATACAAACGCGAATGTGAGCAAAAAAAGGCGGGTTTTCAAAAGCTTGTTCTTGATTGCTGAAATCTGCCGCCATCCAGCGGGCTAATGTTGCTATGTCCGTAGAATGAGTCATTATATCAAAATATCAAATTTAGATTCTGCATTCGAGATTTGGTCAAGAAAGCTACCAGTATGTAGCCAGACAAAATAGAAATTGTATTATGGAATATTTTATAGCTTGTGGTTGTTCTTAGGAGAATTTTTTGCTGAGTCTCGTCAGATAGGTAATAGGTTTGTAGTTGCGCTTAAGCGCAACAGTTGAGCAACTTAGTAATGCAACAAAAAGGTAAAATGTCCATGCTACGGCGCTTAAGTGTTACCATGACAGCCACTGCTACATTGTGTCTCCTTTGCAGTTCGCCGACACTAGCAGCGAGCAAAAAGCCTACACAGCCAGATAAATTCCCTCCTAATCCACTGGAGCTCACCACACCCGATCCACTGTTACCACGTTCGCCAAAAGATAAACAGCCGCTGACTCCGCAAGAGAGTCAAAAGTTGGAGGCGGCGCTGGATGAACTCAATCAACAAGCTACAACTACACTACAAGCAGGGGATAGGATAACAGCGTTTGATATCTGGAACCGCGAACTGCGCTTACGCCGTTATTTAGGTCCATTGGCAGAGGTACAAGCACTGTCGCGAGTCGGCGACATCGCTTGGAGAGAAAACGAGCGCCAAGAAGTGCAATATATCACACAGCGATTGCAAGCAATCCAAAAACAGGCTCAATCGAAAAAAACAACACCAGATTTACAACTTTTGCAAGCGTTAGGTCAAGCTTACCAAGGAGTGCGATCGCCTAAAGAAGCACTGCAAGTTTACGATCAAGTTTTGGCAGCAGTGCGACAGCAAAAAGATACCACAGCAGAAGTAAACACCCTGAGGATTATTGGAGAATTGCATCTGAATTGGTTTGATTACGCATCAGCAGCGGCTACTTATGAGCAATTGCTAACTTTCGCTTCTTCTAGAGGCGATCGCGCTAACGAAATAGCATATCTACAACAACTCGCTTACATTTACAAACAAGCAAACCAACCAGAAAAATCAGTAAAGATACGTAATAAATTAGCAGAAGTTTATCAGCAAGAAAACAACCAGATCCAGTTAGTAGCATTAAAGCAGGCTATTGGCTCAGATTATGAAGCTTTGGCACGGGAAAATCCCAGCTTACTGCAAGAAGCTTTCAAGAACTATGAAGAAGCTTACACCACAGCTTGGCAATCAGAGCAATTTGTCCGTGCTGGGGAGATTTTGCAAAAATTAATTGTACTGTACCGTTCTCAAGGACAAGTGGAGGAGGCTTTGCAAGCAAGCCAAATTCTCTTGCAAGCACAGGAGCGATCTGCCAACTTTTACGGTTTAATGAATGCTTATGACCAAATTGGGCAACTTCATTTGCAACGTAAAGACTATCCCCAAGCACGAACAGCTTTTCAAAAAGGGCTGGAGATAGCGCAACAGTTGAACTATGACGAAGCATACTTCACCCAGCAAATTCAAAAAACGTCTGGGCAAAGTTCCCAATAGAGAGGATGAGGGAGTGAGGGAGTGAGTGAGGGAAAATTCTCCTTCCATCCCTCTTTCCCTCCCTCCTTCTTCTTCCTCCCCTGCTTCCATTGCTCAAACAGGCATAACTTCCAAATTTTTGGATGCTCGAACAACCTCATAAAGTTTATCTTCAAACTTTTCCGTACATACTGACCAATCAAATTCAAGTATCGAGAGGCGAGCCTGTAAAGACATTTCTTCTTTGAGATCAGGATTTTCCAGAATTGAAATCACTTTGTGAGCAAGATCAGTTGGGTTGTTGGGTTCAGCTAAAAAGCCATTGCGACCAGGTATAACCTGCTCTGAGGTTGAGGGTGCAACAGCAGCGACAACAGGGGTTCCAGAAGCCAGCGCTTCGTTATTTGCCGTGCAAAAGTTTTCAGTCAACGAGGGATTGACAAAAACATCTGCACGAGCGTACCAGCCTAACAGTTCTGTTCCGTGAGACTCACCCCACACAGTCACACCGGATTTAAACTTTTCAGCACGCCTACGGAGTTCCTCATCTTGGGGACCACTGCCAATGATAACCAAATGGACGTCAGGAATTTTGGCAGCGATCGCTGAATATGCATCTAGGAGTTGGAAGACATTCTTTTCTGCGGTAATGCGTCCGACAAAAAGGAGGGTCGGTCTGTGGTCGTCGGGAATAGGGTTGTAGGAGATGTTTGCGGGATTAAATTTTTGACAATCAATTCCTTGAAAGGCGAGATATTCGCTGCGTTGCGATTTCATCTGTTTGTACTTAACAAGCTGTTCTCGAGAAGGAAACAAATTGACATCATAAACTTCACTGAACTGCTTAATCAAAAAGGGAATGATGGGACGAATAAGGTTGAAAAACTGATTTCCTAAGTAATATTGGATATAGGCAACGATATCAGTATGGAACAGAGATATGATTGGAGTGCGTGTTCGCTTTGCGTATTCAATGCCAATCGGGCGACCGTAACCTTGCAAATAAAGCGAGTAAAATCCTCTCATTTGCGCCGCTTCTTCAACCACTATAATGTCGGGCTGGAACTTTTCGAGTAACTTAGTATCGCTCCAATGCCGATAGTGCAATGGTTGAGGAAGAGACTTATAAAATATCAGTGGCTGTGTTGGGAATGCATAGTCGGAAAAATTGGGGAAAGGCTTTAACTCATCCAGCCCTGGCATAGGTCGATTGCTAACACGTTTGGGGTACTGGTCGTTGATTTCAGGGTGAATCAGAAAAACTTCATGCCCCTGCTGTAACAACCAGCGAACCCGTTGGTGTACTGCTACGGAGACCCCTGCTAAGAACGGAGCATACAAGCTTGTAAAAATTGCAATGCGAAGAGGTTGCTTGTTCATAATTTTTGTGCAGTATTGTCTATTTTTCTGAGCTAAAAATTGATGTCCTTTTGTTTCAGAACACCAGCAAAATATGATACATTGGAATTTAGGATTTACGCATTAAGTAAAATTGTTGATTGTGTGCAAAATATTTTTTGTCTTAGTTCGTAGTTATACCAATGCTCTAAGAAACCGCACATCATCGGAGAAATCAAAAGCATACAATGCAAGGTTTTTCTGAATTATGATGTGCATTACAGACAAGTGGTATTAGTAGTTAGTGATTAATAACTCACTACTATCAACTAATAAATAGGGCTAAGCAATTATCCAACAATAACAAAAACCACTCAGATGAAGTTTCCTAGTAAAAAAATTACCCAAGCCTTTTTGTTACTACAAACTTAGATTTTTGTTACCATCGTTACTGATTAGGTTTTGATGAATGTTCTGGCTTATTTAGTGCTATTTTACATTTTGTCGCAAGACACAACTGCTTAATTTGCAACCAAATCATCAACGATTTAGGCATCGCGATTTAATTGCTTTTTTGGAATGGCCGAAACGATCCGTCTCTTGCATTTATGGCGCATCTCATGTTGCCTACCCTACAAGAATAATTCTTCAATTATGAGACACAAATTGTAAGTATATAGGTAGAAATAAACCGATATCCATTAAGAAATGTCAAAAAATATGAAACTTTTAGCAATGACTAATGACTAATGACGGTCCTAAGGAATTAACTTTATTTGTGCCGACCTACTTAGATTGCCTAAAAAAGTGTACAGTGTACCAAAATTGTTGCTTACTTGGGTTAAATTAGCAATTAATTAATTGAAGAAACAGTGTTTCTTGATATTATCCAGGAATCTGCGTAACATCCGCCAAACAAAAAAAGTAGAAACCTTTCTACTTTGACAAGAATTAAAATACAGGCGGCTAATTATGAAAACCATAGCAGGTAAGACAGTGGTTTTGACTGGTGCATCAGGCGGCATTGGAGTATTTCTTGCCCGTGCTCTAGCAAGAGAACAGGCAACTGTAGTTGGAGTTTCTCGTTCAAAGGAAAGGTTAGAGGAAATATGTAGAGAGGTCGAAATTGCAGGTGGTAGAGGAATAAGCATTCCATTTGACATTAGTAAATTAGAAGAATTATCATTTCTAGTACGGCAAATTCATGAGCTTGCAGGTCCAATTGATATCTTGATTAACAATGCTGCAATAGAAAAATATCGACCTTTCCAAAATTACAGTTTAGAGGATATTCAATCGATATTGACGACTAATTTACTGGCACCAATGGAATTATCCCGTTTGATACTATCAAGCATGGTAGATCGTAATAGTGGTCACATCGTGAATATTTCATCTGGTTCTGGTAAAAAGGGAGCGCCTTACAACAGCATTTACTCAGCTAGTAAAGCGGGTATGATTATGTGGACAGATGCAATGCGGCAGGAATTAGCTAATACCAATGTAGGAGTTTCCGTGGTTTGTCCTGGGTATACGTCAGCAGGAATGTTTCTCAAATTTGGCTTACCAGCGCCAAGTTTAGCACGTGTTCACAAACCAACTGATGTGGCGATCGCCGTCATCAATGCGATCAAGAAAAACCAGGGAGAAGTCATACTCGATGGAATTTTAACAAAGCTCCTATTTTCTGAAATCCAACTTTTTCCCAAGTTTGGAGATGCAGTTTATCGCTGGATTGGTTTGACCAAACTGAATCGAACTTGTGCAGAAAATCAAATGCGTGACGAAAATTCTGCACAAAACTAAGTTATCTCATTTCTCTACTCACAAAAAAACAAAGTAAGCATGGCTGAGGCTCATTACGATGTCATCATAATTGGCACGGGTGCTGGTGGTGGAACTTTAGCTAATTTACTCGCACCCAGTGGGAAGAAAATTTTAGTCTTAGAACGAGGAAGTTTCTTACCCAAAGAAAAAGCCAATTGGGATTCGGAGCAAGTTCATAAAAAAGAACGCTACCTAAATTCTGAGGTTTGGTACAAAAAAGACGGCAAACCATTGCGTCCAGTCACACACTATTATGTTGGCGGGAACACCAAATTTTATGGCGGTGCTTTATTCAGATTTCGCGAGCAGGACTTTGAAAAAATCATTCATAAAGGTGGCATTTCTCCTGAATGGCCATTGAAGTATCGGGACTTTGCCCCCTACTACGCCAAGGCTGAAAAACTGTACGAAGTACATGGAAAGCGTGGTTTAGACCCTACTGAACCCCCAACCAGTGAAGACTATCCCTTTCCACCAGTCAGCCACGAACCCTACATTCAAGAAATCCACTATGCCTTAAAGGATAAAGGCTGCCATCCATTTTATCAACCGCTTGCTATCAAGCTAAATCAAGTCAATCGTTTTTTGAGTGCTTGTATTCGTTGTGATACTTGCGACAGCTTCCCGTGTTTTCTTGATGCCAAAGCTGACGCTGACATTAACGGTGTACGTCCAGCACTTGTCTATCCTAATTTAACTTTAATGACCAATGCAAAAGTGCTGCGTTTGCATACGAGTGCATCTGGTCGGGAAGTGACTGGAGTTGAAGCAGAAATTGCAGGTAAGCGTCATATATTTTCTGGGGATATTGTTGTTGTCGCTTGTGGCGCAGTCAACTCAGCAGTCTTGTTACTCAAATCAGCCAATGACCAACACCCAAATGGATTAGCAAATAGTTCTCATCTTGTAGGGCGCAATTACATGGCGCACAAATTTGCAGTGGTTATGGCTTTGACTGCAAAACAAAATCCGACAATTTTTCAAAAGACACTTGCTATCAATGATTTTTATTGGGGAGAGAAAGATTTTCCTTACCCAATGGGAAGTGTACAATTACTAGGCAATCTTAACAAAGATAAAATTGCGGCTAATGGACCACCTTTTATGCCTCGTATATTCTCTGAAGCGGTGGCGAATCATTCTGTTAGTTGGTTGCTCATAACTGAAGACTTGCCAGACCCCAATAATCGCGTGCGTGTTGAGGGTGAGAAAATCTTTCTCGACTATACAAATAACAATGAAGAAGCATTGAATCGCTTAATCAAACGCTGGAATCAAATTTTGAAATCAATTGAGAATCGTCAGCGAGATGGGGCATTTTCACTATATGCTAACCTCAAAATGTCTTTGAGAGAAGTTCCACATCAGTGTGGGACTTGCCGTTTTGGTGAAGACCCCAAAACTTCTGTGCTTGACCTCAATTGTCGTACACACGATGTTAATAATCTTTATGTTGTTGATGGTAGCTTTTTCCCGTCAAGTACTGCTTTGAATCCATCACTAACGATTATGGCAAATGCTCTGCGTGTGGGAGAGCATCTGCTGGAAAGACTGGGATGTCATCTGAAATCCGGTTACTCAGATCTTGCACTCATTCGGGTGTGAACTACCCCAACGCGCGCTGACACTATAGTTGGGGCTTCTGTACTCATAGGCGAGTGCCAAGAGATGAGACTTTCGCCCCATCTTTGGTCTTATACTAAATCCGGTTTTCAAACCCCCCAAAAAAGTGTATGGTGTAATCACAACAGAAAAGCGACTGATAATGAGTGGTTGAAAAACCATGCCAAAGAAAGCACATCTAGAAAACCATTTCTATAAAGACTTTAGCTTAGAGAATTTAGGCAAGTACTCCTGGAGCAAATCATTAAGCCCACTTACATGAGCAGCGCGATTGAATCCTTTAAGCGCTGCCAAAAAATTTAGTGCTTCTATCTTTGTCTGTGCTAATTCTTTTTCTAAGTCAGTAATTTTTTGTTCGTATTCTAGCTCTGACATGGTTTGACTCCTATATTTTTTATGTAAAAACCCCTTTTCGGGGATAGACTTGGCACGCCAAGTCCATCTAGTTTTTATTAGCGTTAAAGAAAAAGAATTATGCAGCCGCTTGACCTAGTACCCAAGCCTTAGAGGGTGTTTGAAAAGTTTTTAGGGATAAAATTTTATGCTAATCGCCTCACCTTAGGAGGAATCATGGCAAGATAGATAAAAGTCTCAGATGTTTTGGGCAATAACTCAACGTCTGTTGACCAATCGCCGACACCCCATCAGCTTTCCCATAAGTGCGCTCTACAACCCAACGTTTTTTGAGCAAGACAAAGCTCGAGGGAGCGCTGCGATCGCAGAACCACCTGCACAATCCAACGGCAAAAGTCCATATACGAAGGACAAGCTTTGGAGGGGATATAAGGCATTTGTAACTCACCCTGGCTGCGCCACCCCTCTCCGAACTTCGGAGAGGGGAAGGGGTGAGGTTTCCTGTGAATTACGTATTACTAATGATCAACTATATAGAAACCTTACGATCGCCAGGTTGATCTAATAATTCATAAGGGCGGTATTCGACTAAACGAACGCCCCAAGGACCTTTGATTTGATAACTCACGCCGCGCCAGTTGACTCTTCGCATCCCCAAGGATAATACCATCGCTATCCCATAAACCCACTGTGTCAAGGGAATTGCTATTAGCATTTTCACTACTGTTACAGGTGACAATTTTGTCATCGGTTCATCATGTTTGCGAATGATTTGCTGTACCCCTTGCTCTAATGCCAGCATCATAAAGAGTAATCCCAGCGTATAAATGCCAAAGTAGCCAAACGACAAAGCGGCAACATTCCATTCTCCAGTCAACAATGCCGCTAGAAACAACACTATGACAAGAGTCGGTATCAGTATGCTTGAAATAGCATCACTCACTACAGCCAACCACAAAGGGTGATAAAGTCGAGCACTAAGTAGTTGGCGCATTAGCGAGTATTTTAAGTTAGGTAATTCGCATTCTTCGCGATTGAGCATTATTAGAGAAGGGACAAACTTAACCTGCATCCCATGTTTTTGCAAGACCTTGCAGATCATGGTATCTTCGTTGAAGGCTTGCCCCCACTTATCTAGCAGTCCTGTTTGGCGAAGTAGTTCTGTTTTCACCGCCAAACTCCCACCCCAAGGAATCCGGAACAGATACATCTGCACCACTGTAGAGACGTTGCCTACGTACCGCACCAAAGACCCCCAATATCTACCTGTGGGGAGATACCAACGGTTACCTGTTGTTGCCCCGACTTTAGGATGTGCCAGAGGGCTGACTAATTCACGCAGCCAATTGCGATGGACTACTGTATCGGCATCAACAAGGGCAACGACTTTGTAGGAATCATCCAACTCCGAGACAGCTTGCAGTAGGGAACTGCATTTAAGACTACAATTTTGGCGCGCTATCCTCAAAGGGCTGATTTCGACGTTGGTTGCTCTTTGCTCTTGAATGGTATCAGTGGCAATTTTCCAAGCCGGGTCTTCCTGGCTATCAACGATCAGCTTTAAATCATAGCATGGGTAGTTTTGGTTCAAGAGCGATCGCAAGCAGTTAGTCAAAAACGGATCAGCGCCGCGTAAACACAGAATCACCGCAGTTTTGGGCAACTGGTCGTCTGGTAATGACTTTTTTTGGGATAAGCGCAGGTACAACAAAAAAACAACTGCTAAACACGCCTGAATAGCCAACCAGCTTAGCAAAGACTTAGACAGGAATATCACCAACTCTTTCATAATTCAGCCTAGTCTTTTATTAAGTGAAGAGTTTGTCAGTAGACTTCTTGAAAAAATGCGTGCGTTCGTGGGTATGAAAGCGCAGATAAACGCAGATGAAAACAGACAATTATTGACTTATGCAAAAGGTTAAGTAAACAGTTAACAGTATTAGATACAGATAACTGTTCACTGATAACTGATAACTGATAACTGTTTACTGTTTTAAGGGTCGAGCGAATATTTCATCACAATTTTGATGGTTGTATTTTTCCTCACCACAAAACTGGCGTCACGAAACTTTGGTGTACCCGTTGTTATTGATACAGTTGGATTTTTGGAAATACCAAAACCTTCTTGTGGAATACCTAAAAAGTCTTTGTTTAGTTTGTGGTCTCCGTTTTGGTCGTCAACTACGGCGACAGCATAAGTTCCCGGTTTCAAACCTAAGAACTGCTTTTTTACAGAACTTCCTGTTATCTGAGTGCAGCCACTTTGTACTTCACTAGTATTACTATTAGGAAATCCTTTTTCACTGGAGTAAATTCTCAGGCAAACTTCACCGTTTTTATGACGTAGCCCATCTACTACGACAGTGAGTGTTGCACTAGGTTCTGCATTTACGGTTCTAGCTAAGCTGAGGCTTGCTAAAGTAGCGAGTAAATAGAAACTGAATTTAGAGAGATTCAGCATAATCTTGCAGTGACTAAGAGGTGAGTTTTGCTAATGTTGGGAAATTGAGAAAAATTATCTGAGATAATTAACTCAAAATCTTCAAAGGTCTGAGCCAAAACTGAATCTATCGCTTCTTTGATAAATTTCTCGCCATTATATACAGGTAGTCCGATGCTCAATCTTGGATGATGATTGATCATAAGAAAAAATGGTACAGAGATTCCGTGAAATGTGATTGTTGTTTGAGAATTTAACGCAGGTAACTTTTTGTTGCTGAGAGTCCAGGGTTACAGCGCTTTTCTGTACGGTGGGCATTGCTCACTAATATCTCAAATGTGAACGACATAGGCTTTTATGGGCAATGTCCACCCTACGATTTGTGGCCTAATTATAAGAATAAGCGCTGTAACCTGTACTTCATAAGCTTGCATAATTCTTCGTGAAGACAGTCAAGAGTCCAAAGTCATGCATTCCAATAACTATTGACAATTGACTGTTAACTACCATCACGTAAAAATCTGCAACTTAGATGCGCATTAACTTAAGAGCAGGGTATGAAGCGACAACTCTATTGCATAAATTTTTGGATGTCTGTTTTTTTCACCCATTCCTGGGTGCGTCGCATGCCTTCTTCCAAGTCAACTGTTGGTTGATAACTTAACAGCTTTTGTGCTTTGGTGATTGAATAAGCATAGGGGCGAGTCATAAAATCTACGACTTCTGGGAGAATATCAGCTTGTTTGCGAAAAAGTTTTTGTCCTTGATAGCGCAGCTGGAGAAACAATTTAAGTTCATCTTTTGGTAGAGAAAAGGGAGCGGGTAAACCAGCTATATCAGCTAAGCGTGTAAAATAATCTTTCCAAGTTGTTTCTTGTCCATCAGTCACATTGAAGATTTCTCCGTATGTTTCTTTTTCTATGGCGAGAAAGATAGCATCGATTAAGTTATCGATATATGTGTGGTTGATGACTCCCCGCCCCTCATTTGCATAAGCAAATAATCTTTGCCGCATCATTAACAGAGGTCGAACTATCCAGGGGATGCTTCCAGGTCCGTAAACATCTCCTGGTCTGAGGATGATGATGCCAAAATTTGCTGGATCGTTCAGTTCTAAAAGTGCTTTTTCGGCTTCTATTTTTGTCTGACAGTAGGCATTCTTCTCACCACACAATGGTCCGTCTTCTGTGACACGATCAGGATAGTTGAAGCCGTATACCAAAACACTGGAAATATGGACGAAGGTTTTGACACCAGCATTCTTGGCAGCTTGAGCCATGTTAATGGTTCCGCTAACATTTATCTCACGAAATTGGTCGAGCGAACCACCTTCTTTGGCAATTTCTGCTGTGTGCAAAACTATATCTACTCCTTGACAAGCCTTTTGGGCGGTTGCTGGATCAGTGACGTTGCCATAAATCACTTTAGCGCCCAAGTTTTGCGCTTTTTTGTTCTTATCTGAAGAATCTTGCAGTCCACAAACCTTGATTCCCTTTGCTATAGCTAACTCTGCTGTACGCGAGCCGATAAATCCGCCAATTCCAGTGATGAGGAGAGTTTTGTTGTTGAGGTTCATAGAAGATTGTAATGAAGAATTGAAGCTAAGTTATTTGTGAGAAATTTTCCTTTTTGATGAGTTATTAGTTCTTTGTATTTACAAAGGACTAATGACTCATGCTAGAAAATATCTGCTGGATCTGTAGACCGGAGTTGGTTAATAGCCAGCGCTCCAGAAGTCATACACATTAATATTGTTGAGATTAAGACAATTATCGCGTTGTGCAAAGACATCATGATGGGTAATTTAGTGGCTTGCATAGCAAAATCATATAAACCTAAAGAAAAAGCATATGCAGGTATGTAACTTAAAACTGCTAAAATAAAAGCTTGTTGAAAGACAACATTATATAGATAATTATTTCCATAACCTATGGCTTTTAAAGTTGCATAAGCAACTAATTGATTGGAAATATTACTGTAAAGAATTTGATAAACAATGACTATACCAACTACAGAAGCCATTGATAACATGAGATTGAGTATAAAACCAATTGGCGTTCTGGTAGCCCAATATTCTTTTTCAAAATTGATAAATCCTTCACGGGTAAAAACTACGACATCATTAGGTAAGTTAGCTTCTAACTCTCGCTGAATCTTTTGCGAATTGGCACCAGGCTTAAGGGTTATTGCACCTACATCTATCATTTCTGCTGAACGGTTGTTTATTATTCTGATGAAAGTTGAGTCACTGACAATTAAATTACCATCTACTCCAAACGAGGAACCTAAGCTAAATAAACCACCCACTCTCACTCTATAACCAGTTAATGAGTTAAAAGGAAAAATTTCAATGAATTGCTCCGTCTTTTCTTTTTCAAATTTTTGAGCAATATTCCCAAATTCTGGTCGAGAATTACGGTCAAAAAGGACAACATCAGGAATTTTAATTTTATCTAAATTTGCCTCAATTTCTGGCATATTCATAACAGGCTTTCCCGGTTCAAAGCCAATAACATATATTGAGTATTTTTGACCGTTAACAGGATTTTTAAATTTGGCAAATCCTATATACATAGGACTCACAGACTCGACACCATCAAACCCCAAAGCTTGATACAAGCGAGTCCGGAAAAAGCTTTGATTTGCTGTTAATGCTTTATATTGAGAACTGATTAAAAATAAATCACCTTGGAGATGTCGATGCACTTGGGTGGCGCTGGAATAAAGAGCATCTTGGAAACCAAGTTGCATAAACATCAAAATGACAATAAAAGCAATACCAGCCACAGCCACAAGAGAACGAACTTTGTTTCGCAGAAGTTGCAGCCATGCCAAAGGAGTTTTAAAAACCATGATTCCAGCCTATTAAAAAGGTGTGTAATGCCAATGTAAGACGTCAGTAGGGGCCACCCCCTTTGGGGAAATTTAAAATTCAAAGTTCAAAATTTAAAACTATTTTTTTACTTTGAACTTTGAATTTTTGAGTGCTCGTGGGTTAAATGTGAATGGCGACATCCACTTGTAAGTTGGTTAAACCTGCGACCCTTTGACTATCTGCTGGATCATCAATGCGGATTTTCACTTGAATGATTCTGCGGTCTGTGTCTGCTGCTGGATTAACGCTGAGGATATTTTGTCTGTCAACTTGCAAACCAATCTCTGTTACGGTTCCTTTTATTTTTTTAGGAAACGCAGTGCTGGTAATGGTGGCTTTTTGACCGATACGGATTTTGCCAATGTCAGTTTGATAAATTTCCGCCACCACATACATTTGAGATGTTTTACCTATCTCAACAATCCCTTGATTACTGCTCACCTCTCCAGTTTTGGCGTGAACTTCCAAAATTCTGCCATCTATGGGAGATTTGAGGTAGGTTAAATTATAGTCTGCTTTTGCTTGTTGAACAGCAGTGATAGCACTTTGAACTTCGGCTTCTGCCAACTTCACATCTACGACACGTACCTCTTTAAGACTTCCTAATTTGGCTTTTGCCTCATTAAGCTGGTCGCTTATGGTGTTAACAGTACTGTTGAGGTTAGCTTTGGCTTCTGTCAGTTGCTGCTGCACTGTCTGCTGTTGCAAACGCTTACTATCTGCTGTGGAAGCAGAAATGGCACCTTCTCTATAAAGTTGCTGATATCGATTGTTTTCAGTTTGAGCATTTTCTAACTCAGCCTGCAAACGGGCAATTGTCGCTTGCTTAGTCGCCACTTCTCCTGTTAACTGCGATTCTAAGCGAGCGATCGCCGCTTTTTGAGCGTTTATGTCTCCTGGTTTAGCTCCAGCTTTAACCTGCGCCAGTTGAGCTTGAGCAATTTGAACTTTGTCTAAAGCTTGTTGTAAAGCCGCCCGACTGCGAGCATAACCTTCCAGCAAAGCCACGACTTGCCCAGCCCGAACTTCATCTCCTTCATTGACCAGCTGTTTTTCAACTCGGACACCGCTCTGTGAACTGGGAGCAAACAACTTGGTCACTTCACCTTGAGGCTGCAAACGTCCCAAGCCAGTAACAGCAACTTTAGTTGGGGCAGCCTTCGGGGCTTTTGCTGGCTGAGTTTGAACGTTAGACCTTCGTGAAACATTTTGAAAAAATAAGAGCCCGGTAGCTGAAGCAATAAGAACTGCTAAGATAATTTGCCACCGAGACGGAGGTTTCGTGTATAACTCGCTTTGCTTTTCTGCTGCCATATTTTCATCTCAATTGTGTTATGCCGAAGGGTAGCCTAGATGGCTATATCAGTTGATGACTGTGGATGCATCTGAAAATTCATTGCAAGAACTTTTCCTATATGGATTTGAAATTCGTATAGGAACCTGATAAGTTTTAGAAACTTTTGTACGTAATTACTTAGAACAAAGCCACCACGAATAACTATGTCGGTGGGAAAACAGATTGTGATGTGACACAAAAATCTACTAATTTTTATCCTAATGTAAACATTCGATAAGTTACTTTAAAACCATAGAAATGCTGTCAAAAAAACCTCAGTCTCAAGCAAAACGAAGCGTCGTAGATAATTTGCGAAAACTTGTCTTCCATACTGCCAAAAAACTTTGATTTTGTCAAGCAGTGACTCTACAGAAGTTTTCTCCTAATTTATTGTTGACTAGTTCCAATTTTGAAAGAACGAAATGTAGAAAAAATGTTGCAGAAACTACAAACAATTGCAGAGAAACCTTAGATAAACTTGGTTTCTTTAAAAAAGGGTTTTCTGTGAGCAGAACTATTGTGATTGGGCATGACAACAACTCATCTTTTACAGTTACCAGTTATCAGTTATCAGTTATCAGTTATCAGTTTTTGGCCACTGTTCACTGTTCACTGGTCACTGTTTTAAAACCTAAATGTCGAAACCGGGAACTTTCTGATGGCGATTGACTTCCAAGGTTCTAAGTCAATACCTGCAAGCATAGCTGTAAAAGAATGAAGAAGGTTTAAGGGTGAAGTGAGAAGAAATATACAGATTCAAGCCCCAAAAATAAAACGTGGAGCTAAGATACTGGTTCAACAGCTTTATTTCATGCTTTGGAGGTATCCGCAACAAAGAACTGCTGGCTTCATACTTCATACTTTATACTTCATATTTTCAATGGCTTTTAGCACAATGGCGAGTTATAAACGATTTTTATCAGAATTATCATGAAATTTCTGTTTTTGATAGTACTGATGAAATAAACTAGCTATATCTTATTGTTGGTATTTTCGCTGACAACACTAAAAAGCAGCAATTATGCCTATAAAATCAGTGCCCATAGACCAAATTAAAATTGGTAGTAACCGCCGTCCCATAAGCGGCGACAAGGTTGAAGAGCTGAAGGAATCAATTCAAGCTAATGGTCTGTTGAACCCAATCACAGTAGACCGAAAGCTGAACTTGATTGCTGGGCTACACCGCCTGACAGCTTGCCAGCTACTTGGTTTAGAAAAAATCCAGTGTAATATTGTTGATTACGAAGATGCTGATCAAGCTCGTTTGGCGGAGATTGACGAGAATTTTATCCGCAATGAGTTAAAACCCCTAGAGCGAGCAGAACTGCTATTGGAGCGCCAGAAAATTCTGGACAGACTGGGACTGATGGCTAAAGCTGGGGATAACCAGCATACGCTCAAAGGTGGTGAAATGATTTCACCACCTCCTAAGACCAATTTAGAATTTGCCAAAGAAATCGGATACAGCGAGCGTAGCTTGCAGCACGATAAGCAAATTGCTAAAGATATTCATCAGGAAGTCAAACAGAAAATCAAGAGTACGCCCATCGCTGGCATAAAAACGGAGCTGATCAGGATAGCTAGAACAGGGAGTAAAGAACGCGCCTTAGCAGAACAGGCGGAACAAGCTCTAGAGTTAGCTCAGGCGAAAAGAGACGAACAAGAAGCCCAAAAGCAAGCTAAAATAGCAGTGCAATGGCGGCTGAGGCAACAAGAGTTACAGTTGCAAGCTTTCAAAATTGCTATGGCAAAACGAGAAGCTAAGTCAGCTGCCAAGAAAGCCCAACCTCTGCTTGAGCAACCTCAAGCCGGTCAACCAACAGTTGCTGCTCACAAACCTTCGGTCAATGTTGGTGACGAATGGATGCTCAACCAACAGCATTTAGTTTATTGTGGAGATACTGCTAGTAAACAGTTCATGGATCTGCTTCCTGGTGATGCATCTCTGGCGATCGCTACCCTTTCCCCAACCTGGAATCATGATTACTTAGTAAATGAAGCTCGCCTTGTCGCTGTACTACGCTCTGAGGGCAACATTTATGACTTTTGCAGCCGCACTCGGATGCCATTTCAATATGAATTAGTCCTTGGTAATTTGTATGTAGGTATTTTTTCGCGCCAATCAATATCCAAGCCACAGATACCTATTCATATAGAAGGAGTGGAGGGAATAGTCGCTTACTTATTAAATATGTATACCAATCAAAATAATTTTGTCATTGCCCCGTTTATGGGACACGGTGAAATCCTGATTGCTTGCGAAAGGATGGGACGTACCTGTTTTATTGGGGGTGAGAATCCGGAGTTGGTGAGTCGCGGAATTATGCGATGGCAAGAGTGGACTGGTAAGCAAGCAGAGAAAACAGGGTCATTTGACGTATAAAGTTGAGTTGGTTTGGATCACCTCAAATTAACCTACATATAGCAATCCTATTTGATTGGTGAAAATTATTTTAAGTATGAACCACGTAGACACGAAGTGGCGTGCCGAAGGCTAGGACGCAAAGAACACAAAGAGCAAAAACAGAGGTTTTCATAAATCATTTAGGACTGCTATGGATTAATTTTGTCTTCAAAGCATCAAAATTTAGCTTTTTAGTGTTGGTTTCTTCAACTCTGACAGCGCTTTCCTGTAAGTAGGGCTATACCACACAATACCTTAAGTGTCGATATTACGGGCTTTTGATGGGAGATATCCACCCGACAATTTGTGGTCTAATCCTTTTAAAATAGCTGTAATATTGTATCTATAATTAAGACTAAAAATCACAAGTTCATGTTTTTATAAAAAACACACTGATACCTATTCTGTTAGTATATGTATTTGTTAAAACAGTGAACAGTGACCAGTGAACAGTGAACAAAAAAAACTAATCCCTGTTGACTGATAACTGGTAACTGATAACTGATAACTGATAACTGATAACTGATAACTGGTAAGTGGTAAATAGTCGGCGAATTTACAAAAAACACACTGATTTCTTTATGAGAACCAATTTTACAGGGCTTTCAAAAGCAAACTATAAACCATATGGTAGAGGCACAGCAATTCCCTGTATTCTACCTAATTGAAAATTGCTGTATCTTACAAGCCTAATAAAGAATTTGAGAGGACGCTAAATAATAGTAAACACATATACTTTTTTATTTTTGAAAAAAGTTCATATCTGCGAACAATATTTCCTTTCAAAATTGCTAAAAACGAACTATTCAGTTTTCATCATTTATGCTAGTCTTTTTATTAATTCTCATGTTTCAAGGCAGCCAGGTACATTATTTAGTTAATTGAGAGCGAAAAACTAAAAAAAAACCTGCTTGCGTTTCCCCAAGTAATTCTTCGATTATTTGTTCGTTTTTTTCCATGTATTCAGGTATAGAGGGGTGTTTTTTCTGTAACTGATTTGTCAAACTCTGTTTGTCAAATTCCATAGAATATATTATCTTGGACGTTGAAACTTCCCATGGCATTTATCAAGATACAGAACGTTGTTATTAACACCAGCTACGTTGCCGCAGTTAAGCTAAATCATCAAACAAGCTCTGGAGAAAAAAGCGTTTCTGTCCTCATAGCTACTCCCAAGTTTCCAGCGTTCCAGGGGGAAACAATTGCTCAAAATCCTCAGAATTTATGTCATTCGGAATGGATTGAATTTAGTGGTCAAGCAGCGATCGCCCTGCAAGACTATTTTACGAGTTTCAACAATGTCATCGACCTACTACCACAACATCAGGAGTCGAGCATTGTATAGCATTTTTGGCAAAAATTGCTGTGATATTGCCAAAACCTTTTAGAAACGCGGTTGAGCATGAACTCACCAGGGTGGTATTTCTTATGTGGTGTGGATTTGAACAGAATCTTTTACTCTTTGCAGATAGGATAGCTGCTTTAAATAGGAAATAGTCCTGTCTTGAACTCGCCACAAAAGTCACCGCAGCATCCTCTTAAGCGCTACTCACGATTAGTCTATGTCCTATGTCTGCTCATTCAATTGATACTGCCTTGGCGGAATTGTCAGCCCAGATAAATAACTTTGAGAAGGCTGTGTATAAGTTTATTGAGGAGAAAAAAATGACGTCTGATAAATCCTTGTCGGTTAACAAAATTAACAGAAAATTACAAGATAACCCTATAGCCATCGTTGGTATGGCTTCTCTTTTTGCAAAATCTCGAAACTTGCGAGAATACTGGCAAAACATCATTAACAAAGTTGACGGGATTACTGATGTTCCCTCGACACACTGGAACATAGAAGATTACTATGACCCGAATCCGAGAACACCAGAAGAAAAAACCTACTGCAAACGAGGCGGGTTTATCCCATATGTTGATTTTAACCCGATGGAATTTGGGATTCCCCCCAGCATCTTGGAAGTGACAGATGTTGCGCAACTATTAAGTTTAGTAGTTGCAAAAGAGGCAATGGAAGATGCAGGGTATGATACATCGCGCGAATTTAACCGTGAGACTGTTGGGGTGATTTTAGGCGTGGCTGGAAGCCAACTGGGATTACCACTTGCAGCTAGGTTGCAATATCCCGTTTGGGAAAAGGTGCTGAAAAGTAGTGGTTTATCTGATGAGGATACGCAAAAAATCATCAAGAAAATCAAAAGCGCTTACGTGAACTGGGATGAGAATGCTTTCCCTGGGATGTTAGGTAACGTCGTTGCTGGCAGAATTGCTAACCGTTTAAATTTAGGCGGGATAAACTGCGTCGTCGATGCTGCTTGTGCCAGTTCATTAGCTGCTCTAAAAATGGCAATTAGCGAACTCGTAGAACACCGCTGCGACCTGATGCTGACTGGTGGTGTTGATACTGACAACACCATCATGGCTTTTATGTGTTTCAGCAAAACGCCTGCTGTCTCTCCTAGTGACAACGTCAAACCCTTCGACGCCAAGTCTGATGGAATGATGCTAGGTGAAGGTGTCGGTATGGTTGTACTCAAGCGCCTAGAAGACGCTGTACGAGACAACGACAAAATTTACGCTGTTATTAAAGGAATTGGCACCTCCAGCGATGGGCGGTATAAAAGCATCTATGCACCCCGACAAGAAGGACAAGTCAAAGCCTTGGAACGTGCTTATGAAGATGCAGGCTTTGCACCTAAGAGTGTCGGTTTGATTGAAGCTCATGGCACAGGTACCATGGCTGGTGACCCCACAGAATTTGCCTCTATAAAAGAATTTTTTGGGGAACAAAACTCAAAAAGGCAGTACATTGCCCTTGGCAGTGTTAAATCCCAAATTGGACATACGAAAGCTGCAGCGGGTGCCGCAAGCTTAATCAAAACGGCTTTGGCTTTGCATCACAAGATACTACCACCCACAATTAACGTTACTCAACCCAACCCCAAATTCAACATTCAAAACTCGCCGTTTTACTTAAATACCGAAACTAGACCCTGGATTCGTGCCGAAGGGGAAGCGCCAAGACGTGCGGGTGTGAGTTCTTTTGGGTTCGGCGGTACAAACTATCACGTTGTCTTGGAAGAATACGAAGCCGAACAAGAGCGCGCTTACCGTATACACAATACTGCCAGTGAGGTGTTGCTGTTTGCTCAAACTCCTGCACAGTTATTAGCAAACTGTCAAGAGATTTTGGGTAAATTGCAATCTGAGGACGGAAATAGAAATTATGTAGAACTTGTAGAGGCGTGTAAATCACAAGACATTCCTCTCAACGTTGCAAGAGTCGGCTTTGTTGCAGCTTCTTGTGAGTCGGCTTGCAAATTGCTGCAAATCAGTATTGAGTTACTAAAAACTAGAGCCTCAGACTCCTCATGGGAGCATCCCCAAGGAATTTACTACCGCTCTTCTGGTCTTGAGTTAGGTGGAAAAGTTGTTGCTTTATTCTCTGGGCAAGGTTCTCAATACTTGGATATGGGTCGGGAACTGGTGATGAATTTCCCCACCTTGCGCCGTCTTTTTGGCTACATGGATAGCCTTTTGCTTAAGGATAATTTGCAGCCCCTGTCGGAAATCGTTTTTCCTCATCCCGTGTTTGAGGAGATGGAAAAAAATGCTCAAATTGCTGCATTGCAGCGTACAGAATATGCTCAACCAGCAATTGGGATGTTGAGCGCTGGGCAATATAAAATACTGCAACAAGCTGGGTTTAAGGCAGATTTCACCGCAGGGCACAGCTTTGGAGAACTCACAGCTTTATGGGCTGCGGGTGTTGTGAGTGATGAAGATTACTGCTTCTTGGTGAAAGCCAGGGGTCAAGCAATGGCAGCTCCCCAAGATCCAGATTACGATGCAGGGGCTATGCTTGCTGTCAAAGAAGAAGTCGGCAAGATAGAAGTAGTGCTCAAGCAGTTCCCTCGGGTGACAATTGCTAATCTCAATTCTCCTCGTCAAGTGGTGCTAGCAGGACCTGCGGTGGAAATAGCGAAAGTGCGCCAGAGTCTACAAGAACAAGGATATGCAGCCGTTTTGTTACCTGTGTCAGCAGCTTTCCATACACCGCTGATTGCTTTTGCTCAGAAAGCCTTTGCCCAAGCAATCAAGAGTGTCAGTTTCCAAAATCCGAAAATCCCTGTTTACACGAATGTGACAGGAAAGCAGTATTCCAAGGAAGCAGCAGATATTCAAAGAATTCTGGAAACTCACCTGTCTAACGCGGTGCTGTTTAAGCAGGAAATTGAAAATATTTATGCAGCGGGTGGTTCTTGTTTTGTTGAATTTGGTCCGAAGAAAATTCTCACAGGTTTGGTGAAAGATATTTTAGGCGATCGCCCCCACCTAACTGTGGCTTTGAACCCCAGCACCTCAAAAGACAGCGATCGCTCCTTAAGGGAAGCCGTCGTGCAGTTACGCGTAGCTGGTTTGTCCTTGAAAAATCTCGACCCCTACCAACTGCCACAAACTATTCCTGCAACCGAGAAAAGCAAAGGGTTGAGAGTGCCTTTAAATGGCATTAACTACGTGTCAGAAAAAACAAAAATGGCATTTGAGCAAGCTTTGCAGGATGGTCACAAAGTGAAATTACCTGCAAGCACATCTGAGAATAACACTCCCACCGACTCAAAGCTACCCTCAGTCACTTTAACCACGATCACCGCCACTCCCACAGCAACAGTTACAGAGAGCAACGGGCATACAAATAAATCCCTACTCCCTACTAACCAGAAGATTGAGGACAAGGCAACAAATGGAAAAGGACACGGAGATGCGGGAACGCGGGGACGCGGCGAAGTTCACCCCATAACTCCAACTGTGGAACCCCCCACCTCCTCATCTCCCTCACTCCCCTCATCTCCCTCATCCCCCTCTCCCTCATCCCCCTCATCTCCCTCATCCCCCTCACTCCCTCTCTCCCTCTCTCCCTCTCTCCCTCTCTCCCCCTCATCTCCCTCATCCCCCTCATCTCCCTCATCTCCTTCACCTCAACCCATTCCACAGCCGAAAATGCAAACAAGTCCAGATAAACCCGTGAATTACCAACAGGTTTTAGCAAGCTTAGAATACGTCCTAGCACAATTTCAGCAAAATCAAAGCGAGAATTTACAAGTTCACGGGCACTATCTCAACCATCAGAAGGAATATGCTAAAACCTTTTTCCAACTGATGCAGCAGCAAAATTCTTTGTTTGCCAACAGCACATCTTCACAAGAAGCTGCAAAGCTCAAGCCAGTTCTCATGGAAAGGTTAGAGCGTAGTATGATGCAGTTTCACGCTCAACAAAGTGAAACTTTACACATCCACGAGCAATATCTTAACTCTCAGGTAGAATACACCAAAAACTTTTTCCAACTCATACAGCAAGAGTACTCACAGATCATCAATGGTAAGCTGGCGATAACTCAACCCGTAGTATCCTCTGAAGTAATAACTGAACTAACGACAGATCCAAATAAAGAACAAAACCATCTCATTGCTTTAGAAACAACGGCTACCAAACAAGACAGCCTAGTTCCTCCCACTCACCAGATAGCAGCAACTGAAGCACAGCCCGTAGTCAAAATGGATGCTCAGTTGCATTCATTTCTAGAAGTTGGCACTCAAACGCAAATACACAAAGCAACAGATTTTGTAGCGGATACTGATGGTTTCGCTGTTAGTCCCACAAATAACTTATCCGTTACATCTGTTACTCCATCTGTAGCTCCATCTGTTACTCCATCTGTTACCCCATCGGTTGCTCCCCTCCCCATCTCCTCACCGGTAGTTACCGAAACTGTAGCAGTCAGGACAGAAGTCGCTCCCACAGATTCTTCTACAACCACCTCTGGTGTTAGTGTAAATGTGGCTGATTTGGGTACAAACCTGTTGGCAATCATCAGTGAGAAAACAGGCTACCCAGTAGAAATGTTGGATATGAACATGGATATGGAGGCAGACTTAGGGATTGACTCCATTAAGCGTGTAGAAATTCTGGGGGCAATGCAGGAAATGTACCCAGACTTGCCCAAACCAAACGTAGAAGAACTGGGAGAACTACGCACCATTGGTCAAATTGTTCAATGTCTGCAATCCACTGCTTCTCCATCGATTGCTGTTCAATCTACCGTTCAATCTACTGTAGAAACTACTCTTTCCGTACAAGAAGACGCAAGAATACACGAGCAAGTTGAGACACAGAACTATTCCGTTCCAAACTCTTTTGTAGAAGCTGAACCAACACCTCACCTCCTCATTTCAGACTCAACTCCATTCACCGAAAGTGCCACAGTCAACGTTGAAACAGAATCAGCAGACACAGATTTGACAGACTTGGGTCAAACTTTGTTGGCAATCACGAGTGAAAAAACAGGTTACCCAGTAGAGATGCTGGATTTGAACATGGATATGGAGGCAGATTTAGGGATTGACTCGATTAAGCGAGTGGAAATTTTGGGGACAATGCAGGAAATGTACCCCAATTTGCCCAAACCGAATGTGGAAGAACTGGGAGAACTACGTACCATCGGTCAAATTGTCGAGTATTTGCAAAAGTTAGTTGGTACGGAAAAAAAAAAGCCTCTGAACAACTCCTCCAACCCATCAGCTAACTTAAATAACAATCCTTTGCGTCGTCAAGTCAAACTAAAAGTCCTGCCTCAACCGGATTTTTTAGATTTCACCTTACCAGAGGGGCACATCGGTTTACTCACCGATGATGGCTCCCTCACCACTTCCCAATTAGCTCAAATTCTCACAGAGCAAGGCTGGAAAATTGTTGTTTTAAGTTTCCCCCTATCGCTTGTTCCACAACATTCACCTTTACCTGCAGGCGTGAATCGCGTAAATCTCACAGATTTAAGTGAGGAACATCTACAACAACAATTAGCCACCATCTCCACTAAATACGGTTCAATTGGTGCTTTCATCCATCTAAATCCAGTATTTGAGGTCATCCGCAACGGCAAAATTCCTTATCTTGAACAGGAAAAGGCGATTGTCAAGCACGTCTTTCTCATGGCTAAACACCTGAAAAAATCTCTCAATGAAGCCACACATTATGGACGCAGTTGTTTCTGCACCGTTGCTCGTCTTGATGGAGCCTTTGGATTAGGACAAAATGTCCACTTTGGTCCCATCAGCGCTGGTCTATTTGGATTAACTAAGACTCTCAACTGGGAATGGCAACAAGTATTTTGCCGAGCAATTGACTTGAGTCCTGATATTAATGCCCAAGAGTCAGCACGTCACATTTTTGCCGAGCTACACGACCCCAATCGTTACATTACGGAAGTCGCTTACGGTTCCCACGGACGAGTCACCCTGATTAGTACTCCCAAGAGTTAACCAGATAGGGAAGATGACGGAGTAGGGGGAGAAATCAATTCAAAATTCAAAATTCAAAATGAGGAGTTTGTTCCTGATCCTCCTCATCTCCCTCATCCTCCTGATTCCCCTCATCCCCCTCCCTCACTCCCTCACCTAAAAGTATGGCAGCAATCAATTATATTGGTCGCGTTCTTGATAGAGAGAAACAAGCTCCTATAAGTGGAGCTAAAGTCTCAATTAATTTGCCCGGTTCTTCAGTTGTTGTGTACAGTGACTTGGAAGGAATTTATAAATTTCAAGTTCCATTTGATGACAGTAATGTACTTGAAGGAGAAATAACAATAGAAGCCAAGGGCTACAAAACGTATTCTTCCTTCATCAGGCTATTACCTGATGATAGAGATATTGGTGATATTCGACTCGTCTACCCTCATAATGTCTCTCCTCATAATGTCTCTCCTCATAATGTCTCTCCTCATAATGTCTCTCCTCATGCTCAAGAGGTAGAAAATCAGGATAATTTACTACCAATTCTAGCAGGTATTATGGTAGTATTAGCTTTAATTGTAGCGGCACTAACTTTACCTCCGCCTCAAGAAACGCCGCCTCTAGAAACACCAGACAATCTTATCAACCTTCAACAAGTATTGCCTCTTTCTGTGAATTCAGTTTATGAAGGTTTAACTTCATCAATCTTTTCTTAAAAATATGAAGAATAAATAGCCTCTCAATTTGAGTTTTGAAAGAGGTTAAGACATCAATTTACCCTAAAAAGAAAACAAGGTAAACACAAAATTTATGACACTAACAACCAACATTCGTTCCACATCAGTTTTTCTCGTGAGTGGTGGTGCAAAAGGTATTACAGCGAAATGCACTATCAAATTAGCACAGCATTCTCCTTGCAAATTTATCCTTCTAGGTCGCTCAGAACTCCTAGATAAAGAACCAGATTGGGCGAAAGATTGTTTGGAAGAACCAGTGTTAAAAAAAAGCATCATGGAATACTTGATATCACTGGGAGAGAAGCCCCTACCTGTCAACGTACAAAAGCTTTATAACAAAATTATCTCTACTCGAGAGATTAAACAGACTTTACAAGCCATTCAACAAGCAGGAAGTCATGCTGAATATTTGAGTGTTGATGTCACTAATGCAGATGACTTAAAGGAGAAACTTGCTGCTATAGTTGAGCGTACTGGACCGATTACTGGCATCATACATGGTGCTGGCAATTTAGCTGATAAATTGATTGAAAAGAAAACAGAACAGGATTTTGAGAAGGTTTATACAGCTAAAGTTAAGGGGCTGGAAAATCTTCTATCTTGCATAAAACCTAATCAACTTGAATATTTGGTTTTGTTTTCTTCTGTAACAGGTTTTTACGGTAATATCGGTCAGACTGACTACGCGATCGCCAACGAAATTCTCAACAAATCAGCCCATCTCGTCAAGCAACGCTACCCCGAATGTCATGTTGTAGCTATCAATTGGGGTGGCTGGGATAGCGGTATGGTGACACCGCAATTGAAAAAAGAGTTTGCCCGACGGGGTATCGATATTCTTCCCGTCGAAGTCGGAACGCAAATGCTTGTCAACGAACTTCATCCTGCAAATCAGGGAACCGCACAAGTAGTTATCGGTAGCCCTATAGTTCCGCCTCCTGCACCCCTAGATTCCCAACTGCGAACCTACAGCATCCGTCGTCAACTCTCACTAGAAGCCAATCCGTTTTTACTGGATCATACCATTGCTGGTAAGCCAGTTTTGCCAGCCACTTGTGCAGTGTCATGGATTGTCGATTCCTGCGAACAACTTTATCCGGGTTATCGATTTTTTAGTAACACAGATTTCAAAGTTTTGAAGGGAATAACTTTCAATGAAACTCTTGCAAAGGAATATATTTTAGAACTGCAAGAAATTTCTAAAACTGACTCTCAAGAAATCATCTTTCAAGCAAAAATATGGAGCAAAACCCCAGAAGGTAAAATCAATTATCATTTCAGCATTTCTCAGGTTAAGTTAGTGCACCAACTACCGGAACAACCCACTTATGAACCCTTGAATCTTGAAGAAGATAATCTCATCACCATGGCTGGCAAAGATTTTTATCAAGCAAAGACAGAAACATTCTTTCCCTTATTTCATGGAGATTCTTTTCAAGAACTCAAAAGGGTTTTGAACATTAGCCCTGAAAAAATCACAGCTGAGTGTATTTGGCATGAAATTCCAGATAAACAACAAGGACAATTTCCAGTTAAGTGGGTGAATCCTTATGCCATTGACTTGAGTACCCATCCTTTATGGATTTGGATGCAGCATTTTCATCAGGAAATATGCTTACCTGCAGGGCAACAACAATATGAACAGTATACGCAGATTCCCTGCAATACACCTTTTTATGTGTCTTGTGAAGTTAAGTCAAAGACTGCAACTAGCATAGTTGCCGATTTCATCGTACACGATTCCCAAGGAAAAATCTGCTCGCGTCTCTTGGGAGGCAAGGGAACTATTATACCTACAAAATCACTCAATGGCTAAATCAAGAATAGGGCTCACGCAATCCATCTCGTTCTCAGAGTCTTTTGACCTGTATGTTTGAATTACAGCGCTAATTCTATCATTAGACAACAAATCTTCGGGTGGAGAGAAGTCCTGCAGGCGGGTTTCCCACGCCCAGGGAACTTCGGGGCATTGCCGCATAATATTTCAAAGCTTCATAAGATAAGCTTTTATGGGTAATGCCCACCCTACAGAAAACCGCTGTAAGGCAAGGTAGAACCTCGCAGAATACATTAGACCTCTTGCATAAATGTTATTATGTCTCGCGCAAAGGCGCAAAGACGAGCCAGCGCGAATGATGGCTTTCCCGACAGCCAGGCGACTGGCGTCGCAAAGAAGTACACCAAGAAAATGGCTTTTGCAAGAAGTCTATTAAACCTGCCTTGAAACTCTACTTTCATAGTTCGTTGTGTACCCCTAGCGGGGGCGCTTTGCGCTCACGCAGCTCATGGAGTAAGATTGCAAAAGTCAAAATTATGAAAATAAAACCACAGATGTAGACGCCGGAGGGGGCTTCCGGGAGGGTACACAGATACGCATAGATAAATTATCTGTGTCCATCTGTGTCCATCTGTGGTTCTAAATATCCTTAGATCATACTTTTGCAAGAAGTCTCTTTTCAACCAAAGCCTGGAAGTTCATACAAGATACTTTTTTCAATCACTTAGGATAAGGAAATCAGCCGTGGAAAAGATAGCAATAATTGGATTCTCATGCCTCTTTCCTGATGCCAAAAATCCGGAAGAATTTTGGCAGAATCTTATCCAGCAGAAGGATTCAACATCATCAATTACTGCTGAAGAAATTGGAGTAGACCCACAAGTTTTTTATGACCCAGTCAAAGGTAAACCAGACAAAATCTATTCTTTGAAGGGAGCATTCATCCGCGACTTTCAGTTTGACCCAAATGGTTACAAGCTACCAGCGAACTTCCTACAAAGCTTAGATAATACCTTTCAATGGTCACTTGATGCTGCTAAACAAGCTTTGCAACATAGTGGTTATTTAAGCAATCAATCTGTTCTCTCAAAATGTGGAGTGATATTAGGCTCTCTCTCGTTGCCTACAAAATTATCTAATCAATTATTCGCTCCTATATATGAACAGGTGCTAACACCTGCAATTAGAGAACTTTTGCAGTGTGAAGAATTCGATTTAGCTTCAATGAGCGCATCTGCAAAAGCTTCCACATACAATGCAATGATTTCTGGTTTGCCAGCTGCCGTCATCGCCCAAGCCCTGGCTCTATCCAATATTCATTTGTGCATTGATGCAGCCTGTTCATCACCACTATATGCAGCGAAGCTTGCGTCTCATTATTTGTGGACGCATAAAGCAGATTTGATGTTGGCTGGGGGAATTAGCTGTTCTGATCCTCTGTTTTTGCGGATGTTATTTTCCGGTATCCAAGGATACCCGGAAGACAACGACCTGAGCCGTCCTTTGGACAAATCCTCTAGAGGACTCATGACTGCCGATGGAGTTGGGATGGTGGTGCTGAAACGATATAGTGATGCACTCAGAGATGGCGATCGCATTTATGCCACCATCGCTGGTAATGGACTCTCGAACGATGGTCGAGGGAAACACTTACTTAGCCCCAATTCCAAAGGGCAAATTCTCGCCTTTGAACGCGCTTACAAAGAGGCACAAATCAGTCCAAAAGATATTGATTACATGGAGTGCCACGCGACTGGCACATTGTTGGGAGATACTACCGAATTCAACTCAGTAGAAACGTTTTTTGGTCAGCATCAAGCAACCCCTCTAGTAGGTTCTGTCAAGGCTAACGTTGGTCACCTACTTGTCGCTGCTGGCTCAGTAAGCTTGATTAAGGTGCTTTTAAGTATGTCCAAGGGTGTCATCCCACCGACAATTCATGTTACTGACCCCATAGGATGCGACAACAACGTCATTTCGCCTCAACGAATTGTCACAAGTACCGCCAAGTGGTCCCAAAAAGCACCAGTCAAACGAGCCGCCATCAGTGCATTTGGTTTTGGTGGAACCAACGCCCATATGATTTTGGAACAAGAGAACCTCTCCCCTAACCCCTCTTTGCTAGCGGGGAGGGGTGCCGAAGGCGGGGTGGGGTTCCGAGGGATATCAACTGAACCTGATACGACCTCCCCATCTCAACCAGTGCAACTTGACAAAATCGCCATTGTGGGTATGGATACCTTTTTCGGCTCCTGCAATGGATTAGATGCTTTTGACCGCAGCATTTATAACGGAACGCAGCATTTTATTCCCCTTCCGCCTGACAGATGGCATGGCTTAGAAGACCAAGAAGACTTACTCAAGAAGTATGGGTTACCAAACGCTAAAGCACCAGTAGGGGCATACATCCAAGATTTGGAAATAGATACCTTATCTTATAAAATCCCCCCGAACGAACTATCTAAGCTGAACCCGCAACAACTCTTACTTCTGAAAGTTGCCGATCGCGCCTTGAAAGATGCGGGAATCAAAGAAGGTGCAAATGTTGCAGTCATCATCGCCGCTGAGACAGAATTTTCTGTCCACCAGTTACAGCAGAGATGGAATCTCTCTTGGCAAATAAAAGAAAGCTTGATTGCTGGAGAAATTTCTTTACCAGAAGAAAAGATTGCTCAACTGGAAAGTATCCTCAAAGATGGTGTTCACAATCCAGTAGAAATCGGCGAATATCTGAGTTATATCGCCAATATCATGGCAAGTCGCATTTCTTCCCTGTGGGATTTTACAGGTCCAGCATTCACCATCACAGCGGGCGAGAATTCCACTTTCAAGGTGTTGGAAATCGCACAAATGTTACTGAGTGCTGGGGAAGTGGACGCTGTGCTTGTGGGTGCTGTTGATTTAGCTGGCGGGGTAGAAAATATCTTGCTGCGAAATCTCACTGCACAAATCAATACAGGAGTCAATACCCTCAGTTACGACCAAAAGGCGAATGGTTGGACGGTTGGTGAAGGTGCAGGCGCAGTTGTCCTGAAGCGCCACGACACAGCAACAAAGCAGAGCGATCGCATTTATGCAGTCATCGATGCCGTTAGTTTTGCACAACAGCATTCTACATCCAATGACTTGGACAGCCGTCTAACAACGCCTGATGCAACAGCCGTCAACTCTGTCTCGAGACAAGCTTTTGAGATTGCAGGTGTCAAACCTACAGACATTGAATATCTAGAAGTTTGTGGGAGTGGTATTCCCCAAGAAGATGAAGCAGAAATCAAAGGTTTAGTCCAGGCATATCCAGCGGATAAAAATGGTCTTAATTGTGCAATTGGCAGTGTCAAAGCAAATATCGGTCACACATATGTAGCATCGGGAATTGCCAGCTTAATTAAAACGGCTCTTTGTCTCCATCACAGATACATTCCCGCAACCCCCAAATGGTCTGGTGTCAAAAACCAAGAGGTTTGGCAGGATAGTCCCTTTTATGTTGCCACAGAATCAAGACCTTGGTTTTTGGGCAAAGACGCTAAAAAGCGAGTTGCTGCAATTAATAGCATGGGGATGGATGGGACTTACGCGCATGTCATCTTGTCAGAAGAACCTCAGCAGATACAGCGCCACAGCAAGTATTTGGAGCAAACACCTTATTATCTGTTCCCCATTGCAGCTGATAATCGCTCCGATTTACTCCAGCAGATTAACGCTCTCAAAACAACCATCGAAAATTCTACTTCTTTAAACGTTACTGCAAGCCAAACTTTTGCTATCTACAAACAGCGTGTTGAAGCAAATTATGCGATCGCAATTCTTGGACGAAACAAAAACGAATTAGCAAGGGAAATTGAAGCTGCCTTCAAAGGTGTGAATAATGCCTTTGAAAACGGGGAAGACTGGCAAACACCAGTAGGCAGTTATTTCACAGCTAAAGCAATAGGCAAGAAGGGGGGTGTAGCATACGTTTATCCTGCTGCGGTTAATTCCTATCTTGGCATCGGTCGTAATCTCTTCCGCCTGTTTCCCAAAGTTCACGATGACTTGGTCATCAAAAGTCTTTTCAGCCTTTTTGCTGAAGTTTCTCAGCTCGTCTTTCCCAGAAGCTTGAATAAATTATCAACCAGGCAGTTGGAAAATCTCGAACAGCGATTGCTCAATAATTCCTTGGCAATCTTTGAAACTGACATGGCATTTGCCAGACTCATTACCACAATTATCCGAGATGATTTCCTCCTCAAGCCAAAATATGTTTTTGGTTATAGCCTGGGCGAGACTAGTATGATGGCGGCGATGGGGGTATGGAGCAACTTTAGCCAAGGGATTAACGCCTTTCACGCATCTCCTTTGTTTGGAGACAGGATATCTGGACCGAAAAACGCCGTGCGGGAATATTGGGGATTACCATCAGCACAACAATCGCCAGATAATGATTTTTGGAGTACCTATCTTTTGATGGCGACTCCATCCCAGGTGAGGGAATGCCTCAAAAATGAAAATCGCGTCTACTTGACTCAGATAAATTCACCAGAAGAAGTTTTAATTGCTGGTGATACAGCCGCCTGTCAGAGAGTGATCAAAAGTTTGGGTTGCAACGCTTTCCGCGCTCCCTTCAACCATGCAATCCACTGCGAACCAATGGCATCGGAGTACGACGAAATAGTTAAAGTCAACACCTTGCCGTCCCACAACATACCCGGCGTTGTGTTTTACTCTGCGGCTGAGTATATGCCCATCAGACTTGATAGTGATGTCATCGCTCATAGTCTTACAAAAACCTTGTGTGAACAGGTTGATTTCCCTCGATTAGTGAACCGCGTCTACGAGGATGGGGCAAGAATATTCGTTGAAGCAGGGTCTGGCAATGTTTGTTCTCGATGGATTGATAAAATCCTAGAAAACAAAGAACATATCACCGTATCCTTCAATAGAAGAGGTATGGACGACCATACTTCTATTATCAGAGCATTAGCAAAACTTTTCAGTCATCAAGTTTCTCTGGATTTATCATCTCTGTATAGTCAGACAACAGAAACATCCAGTCAACTTAAACCGACTGTGAAAACTGTCAACTTGGGTGGAAACAGAATTGTTGCCAAAATCTTGAGTGACGAAAACCGTACGCTTTTTGAGAATGTAGCTAGCAAAAAACAACTTCATCTTGTTAGCAACCAGCATCAAAATATTCCTCTCTCCATAGAGTCTGAACTCACAAATTCACTCAAAGACTCAAGCAGTATCCACAATGGTGGAAGTCATCTCGGCAACCTGACACTATCAACGACTAAGCAAGACGAAGAAAACGTGAAAAATACCACTAATAACAGTTTTGGATCTAGGGAAGAGTTACAATCTTGTGAGTCAACTGTAACTCAAGAAATTATTTCTCAATCCATTCTGCATCCAATCAACACCACTCAAAATTTTGTCCATTCAGTGCCTATCCTTGACTTAAGTCAGTCTCAGTACGACAAGTTAAGTGCTAACAATAAGAGCGTTAATAAAGCTCACGCTGACTTCTTAAAATCCAGACAAGAATTTAGCCAACAAATGAGCGAAATTATTCAATTACAACTGGCTTGTGCTGAAAACTTACTGACTTAGTTATTTATTAATAGGTAGTAGTTAGTTGTTATTCTTTCACTATTGACAACTAACAAATGTACAGACGCGCCATGGCGCGTGTCTACAACTAACAAATGTACAGACGCGCCATGGCGCGTGTCTACAACTAACCACTAACGACTCTCTCTTACTCACAATTCAAGGGAATCACTACCGTGAAAACTGAAAATGCGGTATTAGGTAAATACAATAACGGTCTTAGCTTTTTTGGTCACTTCAATCACAATCAAGTTTGGAAAGGTGACTTAGATTGTGTGGCGTTTGAACCATCAGATATCAAAGAGAAATTGCAGAATTTACATAAACCTTGTTACATCGTAAGAGTAGCAGGAAAAATTGGTGTCACCAACGAAGGTTATTCTTGTTCTACTGATAATGGGACAGGACAAGTAGAATTGTTGATTGCAGTTCCACCGACCTCAACACATAATTTAGGAGACCCCAGTTTTCTTTCCTCTCATGGTGTGAAATACGCCTATGCTACTGGTGCAATGGCTGGCGGTATTGCATCTGAAGAGATGGTGATTGCACTTGGAAAAGAGAAAATTTTGGGCTCCTTTGGTGCTGGTGGTTTAAGTCCAGACCGTCTTGAAGCAGCTATTAACCGTATTCAACAAGCCTTACCTCAAGGTCCCTATGCTTCTAATCTTATTCACAGTCCGAATGAACCTGCTATTGAACGCCGTGCTGTGGATATCTACCTCAAATATGGGGTGAAAACTGTAGAAGCTTCGGCATTTTTGGACTTGACTCCCAATATTGTCTATTACCGTGCGGCTGGGCTGGGCGTGAATGCAGCCAATCAAATTGAAATCAAAAACAAAGTCATTGCCAAAATCTCCCGTCGAGAAGTCGCTAGCAAATTTCTGCAACCAGCACCACTAAAAATTCTTAAAGAACTTGTTGCACAAGGACTCATCAGTGAGTTACAGGCAAATCTTGCGGCTACGCTTCCCATCGCCGATGATATTACTGTAGAAGCGGATTCTGGCGGACATACAGACAATCGCCCCCTAGTTTGTCTGCTGCCTTCTATGTTGGCATTAAAAAATGAAATTCAGGAAAAATATCGTTACTCAACACCTATCAGAGTTGGAGTAGCCGGGGGAATTGGGACACCACAATCAGCAATAGCCGGCTTTATGATGGGTGCTGCTTATGTGGTGACTGGTTCGATTAATCAGTCGTGTGTTGAAGCTGGAACTTGTGATTTTACCAAGCAATTGTTAGCACAAGCAGAAATGGCTGACATGATGATGGCTCCAGCAGCAGATATGTTTGAAATGGGAGTCAAACTTCAAGTTTTAAAAAGAGGAACTATGTTCCCTCTACGAGCTCAGAAACTGTATGAGATATACAGGAATTATGACTCGATTGAAGATATCCCTGTCCCAGAACGAGAAAAATTAGAAAAACAAATTTTTCGTAAGAGCCTTGCTCAAGTATGGGAAGAAGCTGCAACTTATTTGTCCAAAAGAAATCCTGAAAAACTAGGGAAAGCAATCAACAATCCCAAAATGAAAATGGCGGCAATTTTTCGCTGGTATTTAGGATTATCCTCTCGCTGGTCTAGTTCTGGAGAAAAGGGTCGAGAAGTCGATTATCAAATTTGGTGTGGTCCGGTGATGGGTAGTTTTAATGACTGGGTTCGTGGTTCTTATTTGGCTGAGCCAAAAAATCGCCGAGTCGTTGATGTTGCTGATCACATCATGACTGGAGCAGCATTTTTATACCGCATTCAAAGTTTAAAAATTCAAGGTCTACAAATCTCGGATGACTACTGTCAGTATCGTCCAGTTTATTCTACTAGCTTTTAAAAGCTACAAATTGAGGGGTTCAAGAAACCCGGTTTCTCAGAGAAACCGGGTTTCTAAGAAATCGCAGACTATGATGTTAGAGGTGTGTAAATAATGGCTTCAAAACAGTTTCATACGGCAGAAGAAGTTCAAGAATGGCTAGTGTCTATTCTTGCTGAGGCACTAAAAATCGAACCTGATGAAATTAATATCCAAGAGTCTTTAGAAAGCTACGGTTTAGACTCAGCTCAAGCTATGGTTTTAGTGACCCAAGCAGAGAAGATGCTGGGGTTTGAAGTCTCTCCTACGTTGCTGTGGCATTACCCAAATGTCGAAGCACTTTCACAGCGTTTAGCTGAAGAATCGCAAAATTTGGAGTCACAGGTTGAAGACACGGGAGTTGCTCCTCGAACAAATCTTTCCGCTGTCAAGACGGTAACGCTCGATTTAAGTGCTGAAGCTGTTTTAGACCCGAACATCCGTCCTGCATCGACTTTTAAATTTACAACTGAACTGGATAATGTCTTTTTAACTGGAGGAACAGGCTTTTTAGGAGCTTTTCTCATCCATGAACTGCTACAGACAACAAATGCAGATATCTATTGCTTAGTACGTGCTGCTAATTCTGAGGAAGGCAAGCGCAAGCTGAAGAAAAACTTGCAACAATATGCGGTTTGGGAAGAAGAGTTTAGCCCCAGAATTACTGCGATTCCTGGAGATTTATCTCAGCCACTTTTAGGTCTCAGTACTGAAGGGTTTGAAATGCTGGCAGCTAATCTTGACGCTGTGTATCACAGTGCTGCCACGCTGAATTATGTATATCCCTACTCAGCACTGAAGACTGCTAATGTTCTGGGAACGCAGGAAGTGATACGCTTAGCAAGCGAAATCAAAGTTAAACCTCTGCATTACGTTTCTAGTGTTGCTGTTTTTGAATCACCTGCTTATGCTGGCAAGGTCGTTAAAGAACAGGATAACTTTGACCATTGGGAGGGTATTTATCTCGGTTACTCTCAAACAAAATGGGTTGCTGAAAAGTTAGTTAAGATTGCCGGTGAGCGAGGACTTCCCATTACCATCCACAGACCACCATTGATAGCAGGGGACAGTCGAACAGGTGTGTCTAACACTCATGATTTTACCAACCTGATGATCAAAGGCTGTCTTCAGATGGGATGTTTTCCAGATGTGGATTATATGCTGGATATGTCTCCTGTGGACTATGTGAGCAAAGCGATTGTTTATCTATCAAGGCAAAAAGAATCTATAGGCAAAGCTTTCCACTTACAACATCCTGAACCTGTATCCTTAAAGATGTTAGTTGAATGGATGCGCTCTTTCGGTTTTCCAATTCAAATGCTTCCTTATGACGAGTGGCAAGCACTGTTAATGAAAAATGCGACTTCTGTGGAAAATCCTTTGTACACACTACGACCTTTCTTATTTGAACGGTGGTCTCAAGAAGGACTGACGATTCCAGATTTATATCTGCAAGCTAAAAGACCCTTTATAAGCTGTCAGGAAACACTCGATGCACTTGCAGGAAGCTCGATTCTTTGTCCACCGATAGACTCTAAATTGTTTATCACATACTCCTCTTACTTGATTGAAACCGGTTTTTTGAATGTTGCCTAGAAGTGCGCCACTAGCTTTGTTTGAAAGGTAATGTAGTTAGCGTGTTTCATTAATTCTAATGGGTTACAAGATCCCCGACTTCTTAAAGAAGTCGGGGATCTGATCCCTATGATATGTCAAAATTAATGACATAAACTACTAGTTTGTATTATTGGTAATTGGTCTGAAGTTTAGACTTTTACTGCAATTGTTTCGATAAATAAGCGCTCTTAGCGTTGTGCATTAAACTTTTTGAGGCAGTCTGAGCGTTAAAAGCCGTCGCTCCAGACTGCCGTTTCTTTATGGATAATATGAATCAGCTAATGGGGAATGAGCAAATACTTACTTGGTAAGCTTTTTATTATAAATATTAGTGTTATTTATAATTCAAGCTAAGAAAAAATAAAAATGTTATAATCTGGTTAACTCCGTGCTTTGTTTGAAAGTAAGCTCCGTGAAGCAAAGCATTTCGGAAATTCTACCTACCGCAACGGGTGCGCTCCGCTACGGAATTTAAGTTTGGTTATGGTTCACAGCGATAAATCACCCAAAAGAGCTGATATTAAAGTTGGTTAATCACTTCGTTTATGTTGTTATTTGTTATCAGCTACTAGTTAGTCTTTGAAAATAACTAATAATTAACAACTCACAACTCATAATTAACCACTAAAAGCAAATTTATGGAGGTATTGAAGTGGTAGCAACGTTCACAGGAAAAGTCGTTCTGGTGACTGGAGGCGGTTCGGGAATTGGCAGGGCTTCTGCACTAGCATTTGCCAGGGAAGGAGCAAAGGTCGTTGTTGCTGATGTAGCTGTTGAAGCGGGTGTTGATACAGTTAGCAAAATCGAGGCAAGCTACGGTGAAGCTATTTTCGTTAAGACAGACGTTTCCAAGGCGGCTGAGGTCAAGAAACTGATTAAAAAAACTGTTGATACCTATGGAGCGATCGATTGTGCATTTAACAATGCTGGTATCAAGGGAGTGAGTAGTTCAACGGCTGCTTGCACCGAGGACAACTGGGATCGAGTGCTCAACATTAATCTTAAGGGTGTGTGGTTGTGCATGAAATACCAAATTCCTTATATGCGGGAACAAGGCGGCGGAGCGATCGTCAATATGTCCGCCGCTGCTGGTTTGAGTAACTGCCTGGAACGTTTTCCTGCCTACACTGCCAGCAAGAATGCTGTCATAGGACTGACGAAAACCGCCGCCGTTGAATATGCAAAAGCGGGTATCCGCATCAACGCATTGTGTCCAGGCTACATCTACACACCAATGGTTGAAAGCGAGATTCATCAAAACCATCAAAACTCTGATTTGAAAGATTTGATGGCTGATAAAGTCCCTATGGGACGTTGGGGAACCCCGGAAGAAATCGCTGAGATTGCACTTTTTCTGTGTTCAGATACTGCATCGTATGTCAACGGACATGCGATGGTTGTAGATGGTGGTTTAGTCGCATAGCCAGAAATTTAACAGTTACCAGTTATCAGTTATCAGTTATCAGTTGTCAGTTGACAGTTAACAATTAACAGTTCACTGTCCACTATCCACTATCCACTGCGGCTGGTACTGTTCACTGTTCACTGTTCACTGTTTTAATCATTTATGCAGGACAACAGAAAGCTTGGCAGATGTGCAGACCCTGTTTTCCCAGATATGGTCTTTTAGGGTCTTGAGAGTGCTTCAATGATTGGGTGAGGTTCTCAAGATTAATACTGCCAGCATCTTAACTGCAAGCCACTACCCTCTACAGCAACAGCCGCAACAGAATTGTCAGCTGGTACCAACTCATCCAAGCTCCATTTTTCCTCTGTCTTTAGCTTTGCTGGTTGCCCTGGAGTGAGGGAAACCTCTATTTGCTCTAAGTGAGCAATTCCTACTCCAGTGGCTTTTAAATATGCTTCTTTGCAAGTCCAGTAGCGGAAAAATACCTCTTGCATTTTGTTGGGAGGAAGCCCACACATCACTGCATATTCCGCAGGTGAAAAGTATCGTTTAGCAAGGGCAAGAACGTCAGAAATCGGGCGGATGTATTCTAGGTCTACTCCCACGAGGCGATCGCAACTCACTGCACACAAAGCTAACCCAACTGAGTGAGTCAAGTTAAACGATAGTTTACTATCAGCAAACGTATCAGCTAACACTGGTTTGCCAGAGGATTCATAAGAGAACTGCAATTGTTGCGCCTCGACACCCAAGTAGCGACCCAATATAGTTCGCAGTATACCGCGACCAGCAATAAAACGCTGCCGATGCTGTTCTTTATAAAAACGCTTTGCTCGACAAACTTCGTCGCTGGAGAGGGTTGCTGCCAAATGTTGCAACTGTGCTTCTGGTCTGTCAAGGTCAATTCGCCAGACATGAACTTCATCCTGCAACAAAGTTAAATCTGCCGATGCAGGCAGCCACAAATGATTTTCAACAGTCATTGAGTCACGCAGTAATAGTTAGCTAATGCCTGAATTTAGATACCTAAATTTTGAGAGGATTGGTGTTAACAGCGGTGTTCTTCCGCTATGAACGATCGCCCCCTACTCATTGTGCGGTAATTTACCACTCTCACGACAAGATGTAGGAGATGTGTGGATTTATCCGTCATTCCTCTCGTTTGGGCTTTCATCGGAAAGCCCCAATCTCACACTCAACAAATCAATGGTCTAACGGTGTTGTCGCTTTTTCCAAGAGATAGAAGAAAAAGTGCGTTGTCAAAATCGGTTTTGCTTTTTGACTTTCCCGTTATTATATAACTTTATGACCTGATTCCGATAGTCTTCTTGTAAGCGATTCTTAACTATTTTCAGACTTTTCTTGTTGAAGCGATAAGAGGTACAAGGGGGACAAGGGAGAGAGGGTACAATTATGAACGCAACTTGGTATCAAAAGCGATTTTATGGAGTCTTGGGTTCATCATATCGACGGGGAGTGTAGACCCAAACGCTACCATCGCACCGCTGAATCATCCGGGTTTTGCTTGACCCGACAAGAATGACTGTCCGCATATCAGCAAGTTCTGGTGCTAAATCTTCCAAAGTGTAAACCTCAACAGATTCTCCATTCCTACCAAGGTTGCGGGCAAGTACCACGGTCGTATCAGGATGTCTGTAACGCAATAATATATTTCGTGTCTCTGCTAGTTGCCAAAGGCGCTGCTTTGACACTGGGTTATAAAAAGCAATCACGAAATCAGCTTGGGCAGCAGCAGTAATTCGCTGTTCGATAATTGACCACGGCTTCAAAATGTCAGACAGGGAGATGGTGCAGAAGTCATGACCAAGCGGGGCACCAATCTTTGCCGCCGCTGCTTGCATCGCGGAAATACCCGGTGCGACTTGAATTTCGATACCTTGCCATTCTGGTTTTGCCTCTTGATCAAGCACTTCAAATACTGCTGCTGCCATTGCATAAATACCGGGATCACCAGAGGATACCACCGCCACAAAACGCCCCTCTGCGGCTAAATCCAGCGCCATCCGCGCCCGTGCAAGTTCTTCCCGGTTGTCGGACTCATGCCGCCGTTTGTTGTTGCCAAGAGAACCCACTAATTCTAAGTATGTAGAATAACCTACTAAATCAGTGGCATTACGTAAAATTTCCTTGACTTCCGGTGACATCCAATCGCTTGCTCCGGGTCCGGTGCCAATTATTGCCAACCGACCACGTGGTTTGCCTGTGGTGTTGATATCGATGGGTAGGGGTGCAAGTGCGATTGGCTTTGCCACTGCCCCTTGGGCAATCGCCCCAAAGGGCGCTGCGCTCTGCGCAATCGCGCAGCTAAAGTCAGATAATTGTCGTTGCATCACCAACCGCCCAGAGGAAGCCGCTAATGCGATCGCTACTGCCCCATCTGCGGTATTGTTTTGCGACATAGCAGCAGCAATCTCATCGGTCGTAAAGAAGCGAATAGGCACGTTGAGGGCGTCGGCAATTGCTTGTAAAGCTGGATTGGCAGCATCAAGGGTGCTGGCGAAGACTCCGGCAACGGATGCTGGGGCTAACTCAGCATCAGCTAGCATTTGCTGCACAAGGGCGATTTCCTCAGAACCCCACCCCCTGCCCCTCCCCGCAAGCGAGGAGGGGTGCCCGATAGGGCGGGGTGAGGTGCAACTGACTCCAATTGCCACGGTTGCTGGGTGATAGACGAGGCGGGTTGAGATGGAAACGACTGGCTTTTCTGTAATTTGTATGACTCTTTCTGCATCTTGGTCGATAGGTAACGAACTATTCCTCAACCAAGGTGCATCACCCTCCAACCTCACGGAATGTCCCGCCAACAAGTCGGACATGAAAGATTTGGCGTATTCGGGGTTCGCCAGGCGGTAGCCTGCTGGGGGGTCTTCTAGTGCGATGCCAAATCGGATGTCACCTGTAGTTGTGATGGCAGGTTTGACACCCAGTACGCTAGCGATTTGGCGTGCCAGAGAATTTACACCATTGAGTCCGCCTAAAAGTGGCACGACTGCACTACCATCTTCGGCAACAGCTAGAACTGGGGGTTCCTGTCGCTTGTTGGCAAGCAGTGGCGCGAGGGTTCGGATCAGGATACCTGTAGCACAAATGCCAATGATGGGTGTTCCATTGGCGAACAACTCCCGTAGTGTCGTTCCAAACTCAGTAAAAGTGACATCCACATCAGAAGTACGACCTGCCAGCCCGTATAACTGCGCTCCTGGAAGAACACTGATAATTTTTTTGGCTACAGGGATGCTGTTAGCACCCAACAGCACGATAACAGCAGGTGTCATAACAATTCAAAATTCAAAATTATAAATTCAAAATTAATACCCTATACCCCTTTCAGGGGAATTCAAAATTCTTTTTTTGTAGAGTGCGTGCCGATAGCGCATACTTTGAATTTTGAATTCAAAAACGTCATTTTTGGCATCATAAATGACTCTTACTCGGCACCAGAACCATCGAAAAGTAAGGCACTTGGGCTGGATCTACGTCATCCAAAGGTATGGTTCGCTGGTTTGCCATCGTCCCTCGCTCAATGTAACGCGCCCTTGAGGCAAGCCCTAATTTATACAGCGCGTCAGATACTTTCGTGAAATGCCGCTGCAGTTTGATAATGGCGGCAGCATCAGCATTTAACAATTGTGCTTCTAGGACTTCGGCTGGTAGGGTGGCTGGCAGTACGCTGAAAATATCGTTTCGGTAACTCAGGGGGACTCCTAATGCTGAAGCACATCCCATCGGTGAAGAAACCCCTGGCACGACTTCTGTTTCAAACTGGTCAGACAGCCGTGTGAATACGTACATGAACGAGCCGTAAAATAATGGATCGCCCTCGCACAGGACTACCACATCCCGTCCGGCGGCAAGATGTTCGGCAATAGGCGTGACAACCTGGTCATAAACCGGTTGTGCTGCATACGGATCAAGCGCACGCGGGAGATGATATTTTACCTCGATTTGATTACCAGGGAGATATTGGGCTACGATACCTCTAGCAATACTCTCTTTATCTTCTGCGGATTGATAAGCAACCACTGGGCAAGAACGTAGTAACCGCAGTGCTTTCAGTGTTAAAAGTTCCGGATCACCCGGACCGACTCCAACTCCATAAAGACGACCTTTCGCCATCATTCTTCCTCCGTCGCTAAGGCGTTAACTGCGGCAGCGGTAATGGCACTTCCACCCCGCCGACCATGCAATGTTATAAATGGGACACCACGACTATCTGCTGCCAGTGCGGCTTTCGATTCTGCTGCCCCCACAAATCCTACTGGAAACCCTAGAATGAGCGCTGGTTTTGGTGCCCCGGCATCCAGCATTTCCAGCAACCGAAACAAGGCAGTCGGTGCATTGCCAATTGCCACCACTGCGCCTTCTAACTTTGGTAGCCACAATTCCAAGGCAGCGGCAGAACGCGTGGTTCCCAGTTTTTGGGCAAGTTCTGGCACTTCTGGATCATTGAGGGTGCAAATGACCCCATTGTCTGCTGGCAGTCGCCGCCGCGTAATTCCTTCTGCCACCATCCGGCAATCACACAGAATTGGTGCCGCTGCTGCTAAAGCTGTACGCCCAGATACCACAGCTGTTGGTGCAGCTGCTATATCATCAACAATATCTGTCATGCCGCAAGCATGAATCAGACGCACGACAACCTTCGCGACATCCGGGGCAAGTACAGACAGATTTGCCTCTGAGCGAATAGTGGCAAAGGATTTGCGATATATTTCGTTACCATCTCGAATGTATTCAATAGTCATTTGTCATTTGTCCCTAGTGCCTCACATCCCCTTGCTCAAACAACCGTTGTAAATCTTCAATAGCATATCGGTTCGCAAATTCCCCAAATGATTCATTGGGAGTAGCACGTTTTGCCATATAGATTTGCAGCATCCGTTCTAGCAATAGGCATAATTCTGCAAACGATACCAAACTGTAAAGTTCTCGTCCAAATTTCTCATTGCTGTCACCATCACCCACGTAGATTTTATAACCTTCCACCGTTTTCCCCTCCTGCTCAATACTGACACCAAGGAGGGCGATATCGCTTCTGCTGTGCTGGGCACAGGATTTTTCGCAACCTGTGAAGTGAATGTTGACTGGTTGGTCGAGAGTGAGGCAACTATCCAGATAGTTAGCTAATGCCAAGGCGTGACCTTTGGTATCTGTTGCTGAAGACGCACATCCCGTATTGCCAGCACAGGCGACTAAGGCGCTGCGAATGTTGGTTGCAGACCAATGCAATCCTAAGTTTTCGATTTGACTTTGTGCTTGAGGAACCGACTGATGGGGAATATCTGATATGAGAAGGTTTTGCCAAGGCGTCAGCCGAAGAGTACCAGTGCCATATGTTTCCGCAATATCCGCTAGACCACGCATTTGCCAAGTTTCCAATTTACCAACGGGTAGCACAACACCGATGTAAGATAGCCCTTTCTGTCGTTGGGGATGGACACCTATATGTTGGTATCTGGTAGAGACGTTGCATCTGAGAGTTCTACATCTGTCCACGTCATACCGAGTTGCGTTCATAGGTATCACCTCACCCCTGCCCCTCTCCTTGCCAAGGAGAGGGGTGCCCGGAGGGCGGGGTGAGGTTTTTGAACGCAACTTAGTATCACTCCATACTGGAGAAAACTGCCGCAATCGATAAGGAAGATGATGCTCAACTTCTTGGAAAAATCTTTCAATGCCTAAGTCGTTCAAAACCTGCCAGAGACGCGACTGGCGCGATTTGCGATGGGGAATTATCTTCTCACTCCCTACTGCCAAATGCTGCAAATAAACTTTCGCCAATCCAGCCACGACTTCTAGACATTCCTCTGGTTTCAGGAGAATGCCTGTATCAATGAATGGTTCAACCTGCGATACACCTAAATTCAACTTGAGGTGGAAGTAAGCTTTTGTACCAACTACGGCAGCGGTTAGGGCGATATCATTGAGGCGATCGCCTATCGACACAGAACCACCACCATCAAAAGCAACGCTAAATTTTGGTGAAAGTGGTGCTAGCTCCGCGTGAGTAGCAATATAATTGTCTAATTCGCGGATGAACGGTCGAGTATCAATTAATTCGTATGGGTCAATGCCTGCTGTAGGACTACCCATGATATTACGCAGATGGTCAACCTCTGGGAGACTTGAGGCTATGCCAATTTCCTGCAAGACTCTCAAAACATCAGCGGTCATTTCCTTGCGGATTTCACGGACTTGGAGGTTGGCGCGATTGGTAATATGAACATAGCCAGTTCCAAACTCGTCAGCTAAGTCAGCTATCACACGACACTGCTGGCTAGCGAGTATTCCTCCAGGTATGCGGATGCGAGATAATATACCGTCCCGCGCGGACGTTCCATAAAAAAGACCAGGACAACTAACAAAATCACACGGTAATGACACGCCTGCAACTCCTTCCCTGTGCGACGCAGGGAGCAGATAAGAACTGTGTCCGGAAGACACCCTTAGAGTTGGCATTCTGACTTACAAAGTCTAAAGTTATAACTTTTGACTTGATTACAGCTGCGGCACAGTCCCGGAATTTCACCGGACTTTCCCCACTCCAAGTGTGTGTAGTTTAGCATGAGTTGACAACTCCTCGGGCTAAAGCCTTTGAGGATTCTTCCTTCATCCAAGATTGCCTCTAAAAGCAGTGCCTTTAGATGGTCTTACACGTTGTCCAGAAGCAGTAGCGAGATGCCCTCCCGCCAAAAGCCGTAAACCTTCATCTCTAATATTTCTAGCTGCGTTCAAATCCCTATCGTGTAATGTTTGACATTTAGGACACTGCCAGCTACGAATATCCAAACTTAGGTTATCTACTTGATGTAGGCAGTTACTACAGATCTTTGAACTGGGAAAGAATCTATCTACTTCAATGTAGGTTTTTCCTTGCCATTGTGCCTTATACTTCAACATGGTGCAGAATTGACCCCACCCAGCATCACTGATTGATTTTGCTAGTTTGTGGTTTTTGACCATATTCTTATAAATGCACAACAAATGGTTATCAGTGGTCGGTATTGGTGAGGATGGGCTATCGGGATTGAGTTTGATCGCCTGTTGTCTCGTTGAGCGTGCAGAAGCGATCGTCGGGGGAAAACGCCATCTCGCCATGCTACCACCAGACGACCCGCGCGAGAAACTCATCTGGACTTCCCCCATCAGTGATTCGATAGAAGAAATTCTCCGTCGCCGGGGTCAGTCTGTCTGCGTATTGGCAAGTGGTGACCCCATGTGCTTTGGTATCGGTGTCACCCTCTCCCGCAAGATTCCCATTTCTGAGATGACCATCATCCCCGCACCGTCATCGTTCAGTCTCGCCTGTGCCAGATTGGGATGGTCACTTACCGAAGTCGAGACATTAAGCTTAAACGGTCGTCCCCCTGCTCTCATTCAAGCCGCTATCTACCCGAAAGCGCGTCTATTAATATTAAGTGAAGGGAAGGAAACCCCGGGAATTGTTGCTGATATCTTGACAAAGCGCGGTTTTAGTGGTAGTAAAATTACAGTTCTTGAACACATGGGCGGTTCTCAGGAACGAATTATCGAAGGCACAGCCGCGTCATGGACGACAACAGAACTGGCAGATTTAAACACCATCGCTGTAGAGTGTATTGCTGATCCTGGAGTCGTACCGTTACCTCGGCTAGCAGGATTGCCGGATGATGCTTATCACCATGATGGACAGCTAACTAAGCGTGAAGTGCGGGCAATAACACTATCGGCTTTGGCTCCCACACCGGGACAGTTATTGTGGGATGTGGGCGCTGGGTGTGGTTCGATTGGTATTGAGTGGATGCGGAGTCATCCTCGATGTCGGGCGATCGCCATTGAGCAAAACTCCACCCGACTCCAATATATTGCTGACAACGCCGCCGCCCTTGGTACACCTTATTTACAAATTGTTGCAGGCAAAGCTCCCGCTGCACTGAAAGATTTGCCTCAACCAGACGCCATTTTTGTCGGCGGTGGTGCAACGACAGAAGGTTTGTTTGAGGTTTGTTGGGAAGCTTTGCCTCCGGGTGGGCGTTTTGTTGCCAATGCAGTTACGGTTGAAAGTGAACAGAAGCTGTTGCAATGGCATAACCAGGTAGGCGGGGAGTTGATTCGCGTTGCTGTGCAACGGGCTGCTCCTATTGGTGGATTTTTAGGGTGGAAGCCGATGGTGCCGGTGACGCAGTGGGTGGTGGTGAAGTAGTTGGAAGCGAATATTCTTTTGAGTTATGTATCAGGAGGACAATGCTTGATTTGGATTGCATTGTCCTCCTGGTCAAGCGGCTTTATTTTAGACGTTGTTGCACAGAATAATACACAGAAACTGAGTGCAAGATATGCTGATATAAAAGGTTAAGGAAGAAATTGCCCTATATTATCTAAAAAAATACTGAAATTGCTTGTTTATCCTTGCTAGAGAGGGGTATATAGGGAAGAATTCCATTTAATAACAAACTATAAGCGAAAAATTTTACAATATGACTGCTGATTCAACAGAATTTGAACAACAGATTAAAAGAATACATGATCTTATCGAACAGCCCGGTTCGGTAGTCACTTGGAATGATCACTTACCCGATCCAGATAACCCTGATCAACTAAGACAGATTGATATCTCAATCAAAAGAGATGGAAAGTTAACACTTGTCGAGTGCCGCATTCACAAGAAAAAGCAGGATGTTAAATGGATTGAAGAACTTATTGGGCGGAAAGTAAGCCTCCGAGCAGATGCATTAATTGCGGTTTCCGCTTCAGGTTTCACAAAGTTAGCAATCAGAAAAGCAGAAGCACACAGTATTTTTTTACGTGATTTATTAACCCTAACTGATGAAGAGATTCGGCAGTGGGGGAATAAAGCAAAAATATGGGCGAATTACCTTAAATTTGAGAATCCAAAAATTATTTGTGTATTTCACAACCTCCCAAAAGATAGAAGCAATTTACAGAGTGCATTTATAGAGCTACTTACAAAAAAGGATTTAATTTACCTCATTTTTGATAAAGTTTCTAAACAGATTGATAGTATTACAATTCCGTACAATGGAGCACTTCTACAAAGCCAACTTGATATTACTGGTCTTAATTTAGCAGGACATAGTGTTAGTAAAATTAAATTTTCATCAGAAATTCTACTTATCACAAAAGAAATACTAGCACCCTATGTTCTTGTTTATGGCTCTCCTAATATACCTTCCGACAAAAGGGAGATTAAACTTGAAAAGGTTGATTTGGGCAAAAGTCAAATTACTCAAACTTCCAATAAAGCATCAATAGTACTTGATATTTCTAATATTGAAACTCTACCAAAATCGCATTTTCTACATCTAATAATAGACCTTAATAGAGTGGTAACAAGTAACATTGAAACGATTGGTTTAAAAGCTCCTTCAATTTTGCTGGAAGACATGAATTTTTCTGTAGCATTTGAGTGAAGAATATCTGTATAACACTGCGCTCGACTCCTAAGCTGGTATATGCTCCGCACAGGCAGCGCGAACGAGCATCGGTTGTAAAGTGAGAAGTTGCCTGCTGCCGATAAGCTAAAGCTAAACCATTAGACCACGAGGTTGCCTACGGAACGCTGCTTCAAAGTTATTGGTGGGAAATCGGCATCAGAGTTGTCGATGAGGCGATCGCGCTCTGAATAAGGTGAGCTCAGTCCTTAGACCTCGGCACAGTGGGGGTAAATTTTAGAACTAGGAAAATATTGCACTTCATAGCTTTTAGATTTACGTTATTTAGGTATCGAGGAGCATTGAGGTTTCAGTGTGAAAGTTCCAGCAGATGCAATTATTCCAGACGACAAACTAACCCGCTATCTGCTGGTATACAAAGCAAGAAGTGATAAATCCAAGTTTCTAGCGCAAGCTGGATTCACTCAAGAAAATCCGGAAGCATTGCGGGCAGCTATTTCCTCACTTGCTGAGTCAGTCGAAGCTGTGGAAGATGGAACTAATGAATATGGCATCTTCTACCGTGTTGAAGGAGATTTGAACGGCATCAATGGAGTCAACTTATCAGTTGTTACAATTTGGCTACAACGACAAAGTGACGGCAAATTTCAGTTTGTCACCCTCAAACCTCGTAAGGAGTCTCGCCATGACGCTTGAGTTGTATAAGGAGGTTGCTTTAACTCTCGACTTACCACAGCATCAGCTCAGAGCAGGTGATATTGCAACGTTAATTGATTTCGTTCCTCATCCTACTGGTGGAGAAGATGGCTGTGTACTGGAGGTATTCAACGCAGTAGGTGAGTCAATTGCTGTGATTATTGTTCCAGTATCTGCTGTTGAAGCGTTACGTGCCGATGAAATTCTGAGTGTACGTTCTCTAGCACAAGCCAGTTGATATACTGCCCTTGATTGGTGGGGCAGATCGCGGTTGCATTAGGGTTGTCAATGGGGCGTTGGCGTAGCCTCTCCTTTGGAGACTCGCTTCTTCTGTAGGGGAAGCAGTATCATAAAAGTACAGATTTTGGTTCTGTCTGTGTATGACCCAGTGAATCAGCGAACCATACGCACATCGAGAGACAGACCGAGAGTTGCCCAAATCTGATCGGTCGTCAAAACCGAAACATCAAGCCGCATTCCCAAACTTAAACAAGCGCGGTCGCCCAAAGACAGACCAGCCTGTCGAGTTTGCAACCACAACCTCCCCGCCATCTGGGCATCTTCAGGAGTAAATGGAGCAATCATCAGCCCCAACGCCTCCAAATCCTCCCGCATTCCATCTATCACTACACCCGCAGCCACAGATTTCTGCACCACCTCCGCCCAATTTACACTCGAAATCACCGACTCAGCCAGCACGACTTCAACGGCTTCACTTCCAGGCTCATCCTGCAAATAAGCAAGCAAAGCAGACGCATCCAAAACCACCGTCATGCGCCCATTTCCCGCTTGGCTTCCTCGCGTCGTTCCACTATCAACTCATCCGCTAGACTTATCCCTTTCGGCAGTTGCGAAAACCGAGCCTTCAGGCGCTGTTTAATCGCCTCCTGCTTTTCCAAAATCAGCCGCCCCTCTTCAGAACGAGCGACTAGTGTATCTCCCTCCTCAAAACCTAACAGCCGTCGCAGAGCCGCAGGAATCACCAAACGCCCTTGACGACCCAGATGGACTTCAACATATTTAGATGATTCGACCATAGATCTACTTGTTGTGCCACGTTGAATTTATATGTGCCATAAAAATGAAGTTTGTGGCAATAGTTAGTTATACTTGGTCTTCATTGTAGCTCTAGTGTCTGTCGGCGCTCTTCTTTTCATTACGCGATTCAGCTACAAGCCAAAATCGAAGAAGGTCTAACACTGGGCTGCAGTCCTACAAAGAGTGAGTTCACGCAAACTGCGGTACAAGGATAGAACAGGACAAGACTTTATGTCATCCGATATATGTGAGCGAGCCGCAATAACCATTAACTTAAGCATTAGGAAAATGCGCGAACGTCCTGTTAAGCCAAAGGGAACCCATGAAAGACCTTTGACTTACTTTTTAATGGCGCTCATGTAGAGCCTCACTGCCTGCGCTCTTCAGTCTTGGAAAGTCTCAATAGGCTCGCCAAGCTGTTGTGCTGCCGTCTTTGGGCACAAGTCTAAACTCGGAAATTAACCTGTATTAGGAAGTGGGCGATGCACATTGGATTTCTCAACCCTCAGGGCAACTTTGATTCAGGCAATAATCATATAACGAAACATCCCGATTTTGGGGGTCAGCTGATCTACGTCAAGCAAGTTGCTATAGCAATAGCTCAAAAGGGTCACAAAGTTGATATTCTTACCCGCCAAATCATTGACCCAGAGTGGCCAGAGTTTGCTGAACCTTTTGACACTTATCCAGGCGTCGATAATGTCCGCATCATCCGCTTACCAGCAGGACCAAAAGAATTTCTGCCTAAAGAGTTTTTGTGGCCTCATCTAGTGAGTGATTGGGTACCCAATATCCTGAAATTTTATCAAGAGCAGGGCGGTTTACCCGATGCTATGACTGCTCACTACGGCGATGGGGGACTGTGCGGCGTTCTGATTGAGGAGGAGACAGGCATACCTTTCACCTTTACTGCTCATTCTCTCGGTGCGCAAAAGATAGACAAACTGGAGGTCACTCCAGAAAATCTGGCACAAATAGACGAGCAATTCCAGTTCAGATACCGCATCATAGCTGAACGCCTGAGCATGAATCGCTCGGCTATTAATATCACCAGTACACGACAAGAACGCTTTGAACAGTACTCTCACCCTGTCTATCGTGATGCAGTGGACGTAGACAACGACAACCGCTTTGCGGTGATTCCACCAGGAGCAGATTTCTCCATCTTCGGTGCCGAGGCGCGTTCCGAAAACGAGGAAGGTATTTACCAGTTCATTCAGGAGCGATTGGCACGGGACATTGCAGAGCCACGTCGGGATTTGCCCGCTATCGTGGCATCTAGCCGATTAGAGCTTAAAAAAAACGTATTAGGGCTAGTGCAAGCCTTCGCAATGAGTCAAACGCTTCAGGAACGAGCCAACTTGGTGCTGCTTACAGGAGGGCTGGACGATCCGCTGCGAGAAAAGGCGAGCGACGACGTGAGCGAAGAGGTCTTAGCTCCCATCCGAGAGGTGGTCGAAGAAAACAACTTGTGGGGCAAGATTAGTGCCTTTGGCTTGTCAGAACAAGGACAAGAGGCACTGGCTGCAACTTATCGGTTTATGGCTAAACGGCGCTCGGTATTTGCGCTGACTGCGCTGTATGAACCCTTTGGCTTGGCTCCCTTAGAAGCGGCGGCTGCGGGGTTACCAGTGGTAGCAACTCAGAACGGTGGTCCCAGCGAGAGCCTGCGAAAAGGAGATACCGAATATGGCGTACTCGTTGATCCGGAAGACCCAGCTGATATTGCACGAGGTTTGGAGCGGTTGCTATGCGATGAAAAAGAGTGGGAGTATTTTGCTCAGGCTGGTCAGCAGCGGGTGCTGAAGACCTACACCTGGGAAAGTACCGCCGAGAACTACCTGACCCTGATCGAGCAGATGGTTTCCTCACCACAGGCACGCAGTCGGGATCAACTCCTGCCAATCCATGCCTACTTCCGTAATCCACAACCGCAGACGGATGTTTCCTTGGAAGAATTGAGCGACCTTTACTTTGGGTCTGACCAAAAAGTATTAAGCACTACACCTAGCGCTTAAAAGGGTTCCCAAATCCTGAACTCATTCATCTTAAAGTTGCCGCTCCCGCTAACAAGGTTCGTGAACACGCGAAGGACATTAGGTATGTCATCCCAGACTGAAGAATTCACTATTGGTGTCGAAGAGGAATATCAAATTATCAACCCCGTGACGCGGGAATTGAGTTCGCGTGTGGAACACGTTCTCCCGAAAGCTCAGAAAGCACTTGGCGAGGAGGTGCAGCCAGAAGCCCAGCGATCGCAGATAGAAATTGGTACGCCCATCTGTCGAACACTTGCGGATGTGCGTTCTGAGCTAGTTCGTTTGCGACGCGAAGTGATTGCGGCGGCTGCCAAGGACGGTAACCAAATTGCCGCCGCCGGGACGCACCCGTTCTCGCACTGGGATGAACAGCAGATCACGCCCAAAGAACGTTATCAAAGCCTGATGCGAGATTATCAACAACTTACCCGTGAGCTAGTCATCTTTGGCTGTCACGTGCATGTTGGGATAAGCGATCGCTCTGTTGCCATCCAGGTGATGAACCGTGCCCGTGTGTGGCTTTCCCCGCTCTTAGCACTGTCGGCGTCCTCGCCCTTCTGGTTAGGTACGGATACAGGCTATGCAAGTTATCGTACCGAGATTTGGAGCCGATGGCCCCTATCCGGTCCGCCGCTGATATTCGAGTCGGTAGCCGAGTACGAGGCGCTTGTACAAGCTCTGGTGGAGACGAAAAGTGTAGCGGAGGCGACGAAGATTTACTGGGATGTGCGTTTGTCAGAACGCTTCCCGACAATAGAGTTTCGAGTCACGGATATCTGCCAGACGGTGGATGAAGCGGTGATGGTGGCGGGGCTTGTGCGGGCTTTGGCGCGGACTTGTTACGAACAAGCCATGCGGGATGAACCGTTTCCCGCCGTGCGTCACGAACTCATACGCGCTGCTATTTGGCGTGCCGCACGTTATGGATTAGATGAGGATTTAATCGACGTTGTCGCGATGAAAGCTGTAAGGGCGCGTGATCTGGTTGAGAGCTTTCTCACCTTCCTGCGTCCATCGCTTGAAGAGTATGGAGACTGGGATGAAGTCTCGTCTCTTGTGTATGAAACCATGCAGCAAGGGAACGGCGCAACACGGCAGCGCGAAGTTTACAAGCGAACCGGGCGTTTGGAAGATGTCGTTGATCTCATTGTCCGAGAAACGGCAAAAGGGGTAGCGTGAGTATACAGGACAAAATTTTATGCTAGTTCACATCATCGCCGATTACGGCTTTGGCGACCTCGCCTTCGCAGAAGTCGTGCAGCGCCTCAAACTCTATCTACCGGATGCTGAGCCGATACTCACACCTAAAATACGCGGGAGCGTGGTAGCCCCGAAATATGAGTCTCAAGAAATTAAAAATGAATTGAGACTCATATGTTATTTATATCGGGGCGCAAACGCGACACGAGCAACTTTAGTTGCCTGGTATAGCTGTGGTACAATACTTACATATGACAGCAGAAACCGGGTATGGACACTGCGAACAGTCAAGTTTAGTCCTCAACTCATGGCTGAAAGTGCTGGAGTATTAGGTAGGACGAAGAATCAGGGGAGTTTTCATGTAGGGAGTTATCCCAAGGACGGAGCCGTTCTTTTTGGAGACATGAAAGCGCTGACCTTAAACTGCGAAGCGAGTAAGCGAGTCTGAAAGTACGTGCGCCTGATTGCCCGTTAGAGCGGTTCTCCAAGTAGCTGAAAAAGTATAACCAGATAGTCATTCTATGCAAATAGATTCGGACGACAAGTTATACCTAACTTTCAGCCAGAATCCACCAAATTCTATTTGGTGGTGTGGCTCAACCGTGCCTCCTTTTGCTACCCTAGCGGCAGGATTCTGTATTGCCCAGTTGGGCTTGAATAAAGCCCCCGCCGGGACAATTATTTACCACAACGTTGCGCCGCGAGAAGATGATGAACAGGCGCGTGCTGGAAATGCGGGTGAGCGTCTTGCTTTTGCACGTCTGCCAACGGGTGTGCGCGTTATCGGCGTCAATGCTGGTTATGCCTTTTCATTCGTGCGCGATCTGGCAGTTGAGTTGCGCTGGGCTGCTGTAGCGGCTGAAGGTTCACAGTTTCGTTCTCGTGACCTGTTTCCGGAAGCCGCAGGGGCGATCGCCTTGGGTCAACCTGATGCTCTAGATGAGGAGATCCCCCCTTCTGATATACCCGACGTACCGCCCAATTGTATTGCCTATATTGACGGCTACGGCAACTTGAAAACCACAATGAAACATGAGGCTAGTAAGCCGCACGAAGGCCAGGCTGTGCGTTTGCAGATCGGTGAGAGGGAACTGGAAGCGACCAAGAGTGATGGCAGCTTTGCCGTCGAATCCGGACAGTTAGCTTTTGCACCTGGTAGCAGTGGCTGGACAAATGGACAAGGCGAACATACGCGCTGGATGGAAGTTTTCCTGCGCGGTGGTAATGCCTGGGAATCATTTAATCGTCCATCTATCGGCACGCATATACAGATCAGTTAAGGGTTCGCGAGTTGAGTGCAATACATCAAGAAATAAGAACCACAGATGGACACAGATGGACACAGATAAATAATTAGTTCATCCAAACGAGAAGCACTATATTTACCACTGTTTTTTATCGCTTAAACAATGTCTGAGCCATTAATCATCGTTGATGTGCAATGCGGTTTTATCAACGAATTCACTCATCACATTGGGCAACGAGTTGCTCGTTTAATCGAGCGAAATGAGTATGCACCAGTTTTATTCACTCGGTTCGTCAACGCACCTGATGGACCGTACCAGAAATTCCTTGATTGGCACAGCTGTGCTAATGAGCCAGAAATTGATATTGTCCCAGAACTACAACCCTGGGTTCAACCGGAAAGAGTTTTTTCTAAGCTGGGGCTGTGCGGGATACCGGATGACCTGAAAGACTACCTTATAAAGCAGTGTTTTGAACGGGTTTTCATCGTCGGTATTGACACTGATATGTGTGTGTTGAAAATCGCGATGGATTTTTTCGACATTGGCATTGAACCGATCGTACTAACTGATTGCTGCGCGAGTACGGCGGGCTTACAGGCGCACTTGGCGGGGCTGGCAGTACTCAGCCGGAATATCGGTGCTTTTCGTCTGCGTGAAGCTGGTCTTTCTGAGGGATCGCTAGCCGCGCCAGTAGAAAAAAGCAGGGAATAGACGTTCAACGAACCAAGTTGTAGTAGAAGGATTTTAAAAAGATGCAGATAATACCTAACATTCTTAGCCTGCACTAGTATTATTACAGACGACAAATTAACCCGCTATCTGGTTGTGAATGAGTGAAAGCCCTAATTTATCCTGAACAACAATGGAATTCAGTGCACAAGAGCTAAATGCAGCACGTCAGCTTTTACTTGATAGAGTTGTCGAGTATTTTTTGGCGAAGCAAGGTATTGAAGTTTTATTTGTTCAAGGTTCCGTGGCATCAAATTCAACAGATGAGTTTTCAGATATTGACTTTCGGGTTGTAGTTCAGCCAGAGTTTTATGAACACTTCCTTTGGGAACGTTTTTCTGCTCCCAAGCACTGGGGAGAATGGCTATACAATGAATGGACAGGGATTCAGTGGGTTTGCGTCTCTCACTTCAAACCGTTCAACAAAATTGATGTCCTTTACTAAGACTGCTGCAACTTAAACAAACTTTTTTTGGAAGACAATCACTCTACTACGAAGCGCCCTACCTCTTCAGACTCTTTTTTTGGCTAAGGTATTGAACTGATTAATAAATTATTTTTTTCTTTCAAGTTCTTGCTTACGTAAATGCTCGCCTCGCCTTTTAAATTCATTGAGTTCAATAATGTCCCCATTAAGAGGATTCTTTTTTCGTTGTTCAGCCCTATTACAGAATCCTTCGCGCCCTTGCCTACACCGATTCTCTAATTCACGCAATGAATAATCATCAGATATTTGGTTTCCAGGTATTTGGTTCATCCTGTGTTTTCCAGAGTCTGCTGGGTTTCCTATGTAAAAGTATGGGTCTGTTAAGGGAACGTCAGACTGTCCCTTTACCGAAGATGTAAAGACACAAAAGCTTCCTAAGGAAAGAGTAGCTGTTAACAAAAAACGACTCAACATGTTATTACACCCCTTTGTCATCATTTTCTACGGTAACTAAACTTCTAAAATGATGTGACTTCCACCCTGCCGATTCACGACAAAGCCGATTTTCTCAAGTGCTTTCACACATTCTACACCTGAAACGACAGGCAGTTTACTCATAAGCGCACAACTTCAACTCTGTCCTCTGGAACAGGTTCACCTCGGTCTTGTAGAACTTCAATGTAGAGAGCGATCGCCTCTTCAATATTCGCTAAAGCTTCCTCACGAGTTTTCCCCTGGCTGATGCAACCGGGCAAACTCGGTACCTCGACGACAAAATAACCATCTTCGCCAGGATACAGCAGGACTTTGCGCTTAGATTCGGCTTGAGGTGTTGCCTCTGTCATTGCTCAACACCTCTGGGTGACTTCATCCAAATCCTAACACTCTATAGAGGAAGCAATCAGAGCGCACTGCCTTAAGCCCTAATCATCGCTTCAAATTCTTCCAATGCCTGAAGACTTCCCACCTGCCAAGCACGTTCCACTACACTAGGAATAATTTGCACCAGAGGCATCTCTTCAAAAATGGGACTCGTGTCAGATCTTAAGTAGATTCCATCTGTAAGCACATAGATATTGAGCCTGCCGCTATCATAAACCCATACTTCTGGGACACCAATTGCTCTATACGCATCGAGAGTGGTTTTAGAAGTGACATCTGTTTCAATTGCTAAATCCGGTGGTGGATCGTCTGCTTCCAAGCGACGACGACCAATCATGCGTTGATAATTTTGGATATAAAAGCACGCATCAGGTTCAACTCCTGCTGAACCTTCCCGTTTAAAGGTGGTGGAACCAAAAGGTTCGTACCTTCTGCCCCTAGCCCTGAGCAAGGTTTTTACAATGTCTGAAATGAGTTCTTTTGGTTTTTCATGCTCTGGTAAAGGAACCATAATTTCTAAAGTACCCTTGCTATAGGCTATCCTCGCACTTCGGCGTTCCCCTAATTCCTGCAAAATCGACTCAAATTCTTGCCAACTTACATTTGGAATGGTGACTGCGCTACCAGGAGCCAACTGCATCTGGCTAACAGGTTTGACAACGAGAGTGACAGCAGCCATAACTTAAGAATGAAAAATAATCTTTCAAATTTATCGTAGCTGATTTACTAACCACGCCACAGCACTCTCTACATCACTCACCTTTTCTCCTAGTGGAGTTGCTGGACGCTTCACCATCACGACCCTTATCCCAAGCTCCCGCGCTGCAATAATCTTGGCATAGGTAGCATCACCGCCGCTATTCTTACTGACTATAGTATCAATGTGATGTTCTATCAAGAGTTTGCGCTCATTATCTAGGGCAAAAGGACCGCGATCGCACAATATCATTCCTGGTGGCACCAATGCATCAGGCGCGGGGGGATCAATCAGCCGCATCAAAAACCAAATATCCTCCAAACTGGCAAAGGGGGCAAGTTGCTGCCTACCGATAGTCAGGAATACTCGCTTGGCAAATTCAGGTAATACGGCGGCGGCTGCTTCGACACTATCAACTTCAACCCACTGGTCATCAGGAAGACGCTCCCATGCAGGACGGATGAACATCAGATGCGGTATTTTACAGATAGTAGCGGCTGCTGCTGCATGAAAAGACATCTGTGCGGCAAAGGGATGAGTTGCATCAATCAGCACGTTTATATTGGCGTCACGTAAGTATTCAACGAGTCCCGCTTCACCGCCGAAACCGCCGATACGCAGCATTCCTGCTGGTGCTTGTGGTTGACTGGTGCGACCTGCTAGAGATGTGATAACTTCTACCTCTGGGATAGCCGAGGCTTTAGCTGCCAATTCTGCTGCATCACTAGTTCCGCCAAGAATAAGAAGACGTTTCATACATAGCAGAATAAAACGAAGAAGGATATTAATGCAATGCCGTGCAACTTGAATTTATACTGATTTTCTTTGATAATTTAATAAGAAATTCTTAGTAGGGTGGGCAATGCTCACTAAATCTGGTACTAGTAGACGGCAAAAATTATTGCCCACCTTACAAAATCTAATTTACTTACTTTCTTATTTTTATTTTCCTTAATTAGAGATGCTGAAACCAAATCTTAGCATCTTTTTCTCTAAAATATACCTACTTAGTTGTTACCAATAATAATGAACTCTCTACTAACTAAGTTGGCAAAAAAATATTGGATTGACGCTAATTTTTATTTGCATTGCTATAATCAAAAACTTACTGTATCTTCAGTAATGAAAAGCTTTTCATTACTGTTCCTAACTGGAATATTCCTCAAAAATAAATTTATTATAAAAGTAACATCTCATGACTGTTATCCAAATAATCATGCTTGCTGCTGTTTTCTTAATAGCAAGCATTATCAGTGTGATTGCTGGTAGCACTTCCCTCATTACTGTGCCAGTCATGCTTGAGTTTAGAGTTGAACCGCGCACTGCCCTTGCTACTAATATGTTGGCATTAACCTTGATGAGTATTGGTGGTACATTACCTTTTATTGGTAAAAAAGTGATTGATACACTTCGCTTACCACTACTGATAGTCCTAACACTGGCAGGCTCAATTTTAGGGGCATTGCTTGTTCTTGTTGTGCCGTCAAAATCAATGCCAGTTATTATTTCTATTTCAATGATTGCTGTTACGGTGTTATCAATTGCTAACCGGAATGCTGGAGTCGTTCCATCTGTGGGAATACCTTCACGGATAGCAGAAATAGCAGGGTATATAGTCACTTTCGTGCTTGGTATTTACGGTGGCTTTTTCAGTGGCGGTTACGTAACTTTGCTAACAGCAGCCTACATTATGCTATTTCGTATGACATTTATTCAAGCAATAGCTACGACCAAAGTCATTAATGTATTTTCCTCACTTGTTGCCACCCTAATATTTATAAAGCATGGAATAGTAGATTACCAACTAGGTATGATTCTTGGTCTTGCTATGTTTATAGGTGGAATTATTGGAGGGCGTATGACCCTTAGCTTGAGTAATGCCTGGTTACAACGTATTTACCTGACAGTTGTGGCTATCCTTGCATTTATCACACTGCGTCAAACTCAGCAACAAAATCACTCAACTAGCACGACTAATCTGACGATTGAATAAGTAACAGTTCTTTTGCTTGTGAGTCTTGGCTGATAATTTCGCCCTTGCGGTCAAACAAAACCGTCCCAGCTTTAAGGGCAACATTGGCATATTTTTGCACGTAAGCTTGAGCCTTCTGACTAATCTTTTCCGCCAGTATCCCAAATACTGATTCCGACAAGCCCAGTTCTATTAATTTTTTGTGTGCTGCATCAGCAGTCTTAGCATCTAAAACTGCTTGTACTGCTTGTATATCACCACCAACTGTAACCACCGCTGCACTAATAATTTCTAATTTGGCATCTGCTAAATGACTAGATGTATTGAAAATGCCACCTGCCAGCTTAATCAGTTTACCCTGATATCCCAGTAACAAAACAGAATTTGCTTGGTACAGTCCAGCTTCTACCAACAACGCACCAATCCAATTACCTGTTTGCACAATTGCCGATTCTGGTATGCCTAAACGTTGTGCGACTTGCATACCATTGCTACCAATACAAAATACGAGATTAGGACAAACTTTGACTTTATCCTGCAACGACAGTCGAAATTCTTCTAGGTGATCAGCCGCAGACAGGGGTTGAGAAATTCCACTCGTTCCCAATAAAGACAATCCCTCTAAAATGCCAAAGGCTTCATTAGAGGTACGTTTCGCTAGTTGACGACCTTCGGGAAGAATAATCGTCACCGTTACCGTTTGCTCTGGGGGAATGATAGGTAGTAAATTAGCATCAAACAAGCGACGGGCGTAGCTGTAAATTGCTGCTTCTCCAGAAGCTGTTTTTCCCAAACCCTCTCCCGCTTCTAAAATCAGGGCTTGCGATCGCCTTTCGGACAACCTCACCCAAGCCCAAATGGGCGTGTTCTTTGTTAAATCTAAGTTATCACCTGGATCGCTGAGTGTCACAGCCAAAGCACTTTGAGCATCTAAAGCTGCAACCTGAGAAATGGGAATCTCTGCTTTTTCAGGGAGGAGGTCAATCTCAACCGACAGTTGAGAATCGATTTTTTCACGCAGATGCATCAAAGCAGCTTTAGCAGCCGCTACGGCAAACACTGGTAGAGTATAACCTGTACGAGCCATATGGCTGTCAAATGAGTTTTGAGAAACACTTCTACTATAGGGGAGAAAGCGCCTCAGAAGAGCGCACCCAAGTTGGATGAGTACTAGTGAAATAGTACGGAAAACAGGGTTTAATGATTCTTGGTTGAGCGATCGCGAGAGGTCTATTTTGGCAACAATTAAGTGTAGAAATGTGACGTTTTCCAATATCCAGGCGATTCTTTTTGATAAAAACGGGACTCTGGAAGATTCTGAAGCTTATTTGCGTACTCTCGCACAAAGAGGAGCGCGGATGATAGACGCGCAAATTCCTGGAATTGGGGAACCATTGTTAATGGCGTTTGGGGTTAATGGCGATCGCCTCGATCCAGCGGGTTTAATCTCGGTAGCGAGTCGTCGCGAAACAGAAGTCGCCGCTGCTGCTTATATTGCGGAAACTGGGCGGGGATGGTTTGAATCTTTAACGATATCTCGTCAAGCTTTGGAAGACGCGGAAAAATATGTTGGTAAGACTCCTTCACCCTTGTTTGTTGGTAGCTTGGAAGTGCTAAAGTCTCTATCGGATGCAGGGCTGAAATTGGGGATTCTTTCAGCCGCGACAACCGAAGAAGTGCGTGCGTTTGTCCAAAATCATCAATTGAGTGATTACATTCAACTAGAAATGGGAGTTGATGAAGGTCCAAGTAAACCAGATCCAATTTTATTTTTACAAGCTTGTGAAGCTTTAGGAGTGGAACCCAGTGCCACACTCATGGTAGGAGATTCTGTGGGTGATATGCAAATGGCGCGTAATGCCAAAGCTGCTGGTTGCGTTGGTATTACTTGGGTAGGGAAGGCGGATAATGTTAAAGGTGCAGATGTGGTGATTAATCAACTTGATGAAATTCAAGTTGTTAGTGAATGAATTGCATCTATTAACTACACTTTATCCAACTCGTTATAGTTTGTAGTAAGGACTTCAGTCCTTGCTATATCAGCGAAAGAGGACTAAAGTCCTCACTACGAACTTATTAAAGTTGTATGACTGGACTTGATATTATTGGGTTTTTAGGCACATGAGCTACTGAATAATACACCTGCCTATGAGGTCCCCACAATTATTAGTTACGTAGGGCGTCGCCCTAGATAAGGTAGGACTGATTTATCAGGCTTCTATGGCAAAAGTATTCATCAAGAGTGAGTTGTACAAAAAAACTGGCTAAAACTCAAACTTGTAGTGCGATAGTTAAACAGACCCGGTTTCTTGGAAAAAACCAGGGTCTCTAGGCTAGGGACTATCTGAACTGTAGAAATCACAAAGGGTGCAATGAGAAAACTCTTTTTCTCAGAAATGACTTGCCTCCAGTTTTACCTGACTTTATGGTCGTTCATCATTGCCTGAATCCTCTATTTCCTTCAGTTTTGTTAGATTCTATCAGGTCTCCGATCCAGGGTCATTGGTCGGTCGGGTCATTGGTCGGGTCCTTGGTCGCGTCCTATATCTCCTTCATTAGGTAAAGGACGCCTCAATTTTGCTTCTGTAACCTCTTTTTTGCTATCTTCTGGTTTTTCTTGCTTTGTTTGGTCACCCTGCTGTTTATTAATATCGGGTTCATCTGGAATCCATTTTGTTCCTTTCTTTTCCATTTGCTTTCTCCTTATTGAGTAAAGTTACATTAGTAGTAGCACAAACGAGGTGAAACCTTTGGGTGAGTCTTCAAATAATCGCGGCTCTGACTACATCCCTTTGCCAGCAAGCCTTTCAAACTCAAGTCTGACACCTTCCATAGCAATATCACTCCATCTATGCCAGCAGAAGCTAACAATTTGTTATTAGGACTGAAACTCACAGTATTGACTTCAGACTGATGTCCGAACAAAGTTGTGATTAAAGTTCCATCCCGTTGCCAAAGTTTGATAGTCCTGTCACTACTAGCAGTGGCGATTGTTTGTCCATCTGGGCTGAAACTGACATCAAGCACTGCGGCAGTATGTCCAATCAGCGTTGTGATGATGTTTCCATCTAAACTCCAGAGGTTTACGGTCTTGTCAGCACTAGCTGTCGCTAGCATTTGCCCATCTGGGCTGAAACTAACATTCCAAACTCGACCTGTATGTCCCGACAGCGTTCTAAGTTCTGTACCGTTTAAAGTCCATAGCTTGACTGTCCGATCATCACTAGTAGTGGCAATTCTTTTTCCATTAGGACTAAAGCTGGCACTCAATACTGCGCTACTATGTCCTCTGAGAATTTTAAGTTGTTTACCATCTAGACTCCAAAGTCTGGCAGTTTTATCGTCACTAGCAGAGACAATCATTTGTCCATTAGGACTAAAGTTGACGGTATTAACAATATCTTGATGACCTAGCAAAGTTCTTAGTAATTTTCCATCTGTACTCCAGAGTTTTATAGTTTTGTCAACACTGGCAGTAGCGATTGTTCGTCTATCTGGACTGAAGCTAACGCCAAGGACTTTGTCTGTATGCCCTAGCAAAGTAGAGAGTAACTTGCCTTGTGTACTCCATAACCTTACCGTTTGGTCACTACCAGCACTCGCTACCTGTTTACCATCTGGGCTGAATTTTGCACTATTTGCAGAGTCTTCATGTCCTGCTAGAATAGTCAACCAGCTTCGATTCACCTGCCAGAGCTTTATGCTGCGATCATTACCCGCGGTTGCAAGAATCTGTCCATCTGGACTGAAATCTACACTCGGAATTCGTCCCTCGTGACTTGCCCATGTCTCAAGCCGTGTGCCATCCCGCGTCCAAAGGGTTACTTTTCCATCTAAGCTACCAGAGGCGATTGTTCCATTGCGACTGAAACTGACACTATAAACTTGTTGGGGATGCGGAAGGGTTTTTAGGAGTTGACCCTGTGGATTCCAGAGTTTCACCGTTTTATCCAGGCTAGCAGTTGCAAGTATCTTACTATCTGGGCTGAAGTCTGCACTTTTGATAGGGCCAGTATGTCCAGTGACGGTTTTGAGCAGCTTCCCGTCTCGTGTCCAAAGGTTTATCGTCTTGTCCTCGCTAATCGTGACAATCCGATTCCCATCAGGAGTAAAACTCACCTGCCTTACCCATCCGCGATGTCCACTTAGAGTTTTGAGAAACCGACCGTTAAGTCCCCACAATTTCGCTGTTTTATCTTTACTGCCAGTGGCAACTGTTTTACCATCAGGGCTAAAGCGGACACTAAAAACCGAGTTATTATGAGCTTTGATAAACCCTATTAACTTGCCATTGCGATCCCAAAGCCTGACTGTTCCATCTTTGCTACCAGAAGCAATCATTTTTCCATCGGGACTAAAACTGACGCTCATCACTGGCTTTGTATGTCCTTTCAAAGTCGTGATTAGACTACCATCAGAACGCCACAGCTTTACCGAAGAAAGGCAGAGGGCAGAGGGCAGAGGGCAGAAGGAAAGAAGGTAAGCTTTGATACAAAAATAAGTCCTCTGTTCTCTGCCATAAGGTTTAAAGCCCCTGAATTTATTTATGGAGAAAAATAAACGCGTAGCAACTTTATTAAATCCCCCGAATTCATTCGTGGGGACGCCTTCTGCCTTCTGCCTTCGTACTTCTGCCTTCTTAATGTGTTGTCATAACTACCTGTAGCAAGCATCTGACCATCGGGGCTAAAACTGACACTTTGAACAATATCCTGATGCCCTTCGAGACGGTTGCGCTCTCGCGTCCAGTAGAGTGATTGTACCAAGGTTGCCTGCATTTCAGCCTGCTTTTGCAAATTGGCATTACCCCAAATTTGTGATTTTGAGCGCTTGGCTGCATCTAATCCGACGAGTAGAGCATCCAACGTATTTCTACTGGCGGTAAAACGGGCTTCTGAGGTTTGCCGTAGAGCAGCGATTTGACCTGTTTCGGCTCTCTGATACTGAATGGTTGAGAAAGCAGCTAGCGCTAATGCCACAGCAGAAAAAACAGATAGTGTTGTAATTGTTTTGCGGCGTTGGCGATCGCGTCGTCCTACACTAGCATCAATAAACTGATTGGCAACGTCACCAAATCCACCCAAGACTTGATTAAATACCTGATTCCGTCTCAGTTCCAAAGCTTGCTCTAGTCTTGAGCCACTCCACAGTTCATCATCTGCTTTCGTCTTTTGCCAGTTTGCCACATCTTCATTCAAACGGTTGCGCAGGGCGATCGCCTGACGGTTTTCTCCAATCCATTCATTCAACCGTGTCCAAGAAGTTAACAAAGCTTCATGGGCAATTTCTACGGTGGAGACTTCAGAATGAGGTTGACGATTGCTCACTAACAAGTTTTGATCAATCAACTGAGTCAACACTTTTTGTTCGAGTGGATCGCTAAACTCAAATCGCATCGCCCGTCTACGAACGGGTTTCCACTCAGTTCCCGATTCTTCATCCCCACCAATCTCAACGACCCTCAAAAAGATGCGTTGTACGCACGTTTGCTCTTCTTTTGTCAAGTTGTTGTAAATCTTCTCAACTCGTTGGTGGAGTGCGCCCCACACGCCACCTAACTGCCGATAGGTATTGATATTGAGTGTGCGATCGCCAATATCGTGATTTTTAACTTCTGTTTCCCACACTAGATTCAGCGTATATTGCAACAACGGCAAATATCCTGCCTGTCCCTGTACATTTTGGATGATTTCTTCTACCAATCCCTTTTCAAACACGACCCCATGCTGAGCCGCAGGCTGTTCGATTGCTAACCGCAACTCATCTCGTTGCATCTCAGCAATAAATGGACGATGTTTATCTGTCACCTTTACAAGATGGGGATAAGGACTTAACCGATCCAGAAAATCCGCCCGCATCGTCGCCACAATTTTGACAGAACGCTGCTTAGTTTTACTTAATTCCACCAAGCTGGCAATAAACTGGTCGCGCTTTTGAGGTTGACTGCTCGTGAACAACTCCTCAAACTGGTCAATGAAGATAAGCCAATAATCATCAGGCTGCTTCAGGCGAGTTACCACCTGAGTGAGCGTACCAGCTTTAGCCTCACGGGCGATTTGGGCTTCCGTTTGCTTGTATTTACTGAGTAAGCTGGCATAAAAAGATTCAAAAGGGTCACTATCTGGAGTAAGCGTCAGGTGTACAAATCGCGATCGCCATTTCTGTAACAGCCAGGGAATTAAACCCGCACGTACAACTGATGACTTGCCACTACCACTAGCTCCTAAAAGTAAAATTAAGTTCGTTTGTTCTAGTTCGTTAACCAAACCTGTGAGAAATTGGTCACGACCAAAAAATAGGTCTTTGTCTTCTGGCTCAAATTTCTTTAACCCTTTGTAAGGGGAGGTTTCTATAAATTGACGGGTTTTAATCTCTTCAACAGCGATTTGTAGAATCTCTGTCTTGTTAAAAGTAACAACGTTGCTGTCACCCTGAATCTGAACATTATCATCGCCGATCGCCGCTATCATTCCACCACCCAATGTGGCGTTTTCCACCTGCTGCTGAAGAATTGGCTGTTGGGTGGATAGCGAATTTTCCTGATTGTGCAGACGTAGGTTCATAAACTAAAACCAAAGAAATTCTTAGGAACACCCAGCCAAGCAGATAGTTGTATCAGTATTAATTTAATATTCTCCCATAGAGTAAAAGTAGCGACAGTTTCAGTTGCAGTTTTTAATATTTCTGTCATCCGTTTGAGATTTCCGGCTGCTAACTGTTTATCCGGTTCATCTGATTGCGCTTCTTCCTTGGCTGCTGCTAAATACCTGAGTGATTTTTCTTTTGTTGCTTCTGGCAATTGAGAGGTTGATTGAATCAACTGCTCAATCTTTGCTAGTAACTGAATCACATCTTCCTGGGTGAGTTGTTTTTCATTAGCGGAGGCAGTATTTTTAATCTTCATAGTTTGTTGGTTGCGGTTGCCTTGTACCGCCTGCATTCCACCGTACATTTGCCCACCACTAAGACTTTGGGAAATTCCACCGGAGTATTTTGGCTGTGAGTTGTTTTCTTCTGATGCCAACACTACACCTTTGGAGTTGGTTTTGCGTTGTGTTTGTTCACCACTCGTTTCTGCATCAAAAGAAGACAATGAGCGCCGCCTTGCTTTGAGTACTGGTGTTTCTGACTCTGGAATTCCTTGTAAGTCGATAGAAGCACAACCAACTTCAAAACAATCTTCATAAGGTCTGCCAACACCTAGTGCATCATAGAATCCAATGGCAAACTCAATAGCAGCCACATCTCCAATCGCCTGATTCATGCCAACTACATAATCAATATGTTCGTGAATTGCCGCTGCTTGGGCTTGCGAATAACAGGCGTTGAGCAAAACACACTCAATCTTGCCCTGAAACAACCCAAATAACCTTGCCAGCGATTCTGTACTCACGAGTTGCACTTGTCCAAGATTATTCTCTAAAGCTAAGCCATCACTACCTGAACCATGCCCCGAAAAGTGAACGATCGCCGGTTGGTGTTCCAACAGTGCGCGGCGCAAATCTTCAACTCGTATCGCCTCGGAGGTAACGATTTCAAACTGCTCTCGATTGTTAGCACGTTTGATCGCCGCCTTAATTTCCCGCACCTCTTGGTCTAGGCGCAATTTATCTGTATTTTTAGGATTTGCGGATAATATTAAGATTTTTTTCATAATGCTATCTGTTCTCGAACATAGTTTTTGACAAAAACAGTTAGTCAATAGATGAATTTGGTTCTCTAAATTTTCAATAGTTGTCAGTCAAATCAACTTATGCACTTAGAGAACTCATCCAGCAGAATTTTTGTACAAAAATAGTTAGTCAATTGATAAATTTGGTTCTCTAAATTTTCAATAGTTGTCAGTCAAATCAACTTATGCACTTAGAGAAGCCATCGAGTACAATACAGCTTTTGATAAGATATTTATCCATTGTTTAGCAAAGATTAAGAAACTTAATTTTTAGCAACTTCACTCACAAGCGCGATATGCGATCGCGCTTCTTACTTCGTTGCAATACAGTCGGAACCCCACCCCTTAATCCCCTCCCCGCAAGCGGGGAGGGGAAGTTTTGGCGCAAGACAAAACTGGGGTGGGGTTCTTCAGGATTTATAAGCAATTAAGCAAACTTGATATTATATCATGTCCGGTTAAACACTTGTAATAAAAATACCCTGCCCCTAATCCCCAGAGGGGTTTGGTGAGTTCCCCAACCCTCCCCAAGGCATCGGGGAGGGTGCCGTTAGGCGGGTGGGGTTCTTCAGGATTTATAAGCAATTAAGCAAACTTGATATGACAAGCCCATCAGTTTTCTCAAATCCACCGAGTCTCAAATGCATCTTGCCCATCCCCATAAATTAAGTCTCCATATTCTTGCCAGTGGGCTACTTCTTCTGGGGAAAGTTGAGGTGTGTGCAAAACAGATAAGTTTTCCTCTAATTCCTGCCTGTTTTGTGGGGCGGTGAGTGCCACATGTACAGCAGGATGACGTAGCACGTAGCGGTAACAGTCTGCTGCCAGTGGTGGTTTATGCTGCCAGTTAGGATGCCCTTTCAGCAATGTCCCCCAGCGTGTACAGGTGAATGCGATCACGGGAATGCCTGCTTTTTCAGCGTTAGGGAAAACATTTTCTTCCGCTTTACGATGTGCCATGTTGTAGCGGTGCATCAAGACATCACACGCTTTGCGCTCAATCATCTCTAAGGCGATCGCTCTATTATGAGTCGTGACTCCCACGTAACGTATAAGTCCTTTGCTCTTCCATTCTTGCAATGCATCAAGCATTGCCTCAACCTGAGTCATGTCATCATCAGGAGAGATATATTCAGCAAAAAACACATCGACTTCATCGATATTTAGGCGATCGCGCACAGAGTCGAACTCATGACGCACTCTGCTCACATCTCGTTCTTGAGTTCCCGTTGCTACTAAGACTTGCTCACGCTTTGTCGTTAGTAGCAGTTTTAATCCATCCAGAAAGTTTTCAGATTCTAGATTATAGAAGAAGAAGTAATTCAGCCCTGCCTCAAACGCCTCTGCAACATAGGCAGCATCCATTGAGTCTCGCCCTGCTAAACCGAGAATACTTGCTGAAAGTCCTTGTCGTGTTGTTAGCTCCACGGTCAATTACCCACTTCTCCTATCAATTACTGTAGTACGCAAATAGGGTTCTGTACCGTTTATTATTGACACTCCTCGGGCTAAAGCCGCGAGGATTCTACACTCATCCTCGTTACTTGCTCAAGCAGGCTTTCACCAACTAGAGTAGAGGTCGCGAGTCCTGTAGCGTTACTTTGGGGTTGCCCACCCCTAGCTTGTTTTCCAAGATTCAGAATATTTATTGCTGCGTTCACGTCTCTTTGCATTTCGCATCCACAAGCACATTTATGGGTACGAGTTGAAAGAGACTTTTTCACAATTGCACCACAATCCGAACACTTTTGAGATGTCATTCTAGGATTGACAGCAACAACTGTAGTATTAAACTTTGCAGCAAAATATTCTAACCAATGACGAAATAGACTCCAAGCCACATCATTAATGGACTTGGCAAGACAATGATTTCGTACCATGCCTTTAACGTTCAAGTTTTCATAGGCGACTAAGCTGTTAAGCTTGCACACGTTACGCGCTATTACAAGCGCGTGTTCATTCCGCTGCCTACTTACTCTTAAATGCTTCTTTGCATATCGCTGTCTTGCTTTGCGTCGTTGGTTCTTTCCTTTTTCTTTTTTGTATATCTGACGTTGAGCGTGCTTAATCGCTTTTTCAGCTTTCCGTAAAAATCTTGGGTTTTCTTCATGATGTCCATTGGAATCAGAATAGAAATACTCAAGTCCTACATCAAGCCCTAACTCACCATCACCTGCTCTTGGTTCTGTTCTAACCTCAATATCAACAGCAAACTGACAATAGTAACCATCGGCTTTACGAACTAGTCGAACTCGTTTTATGGACTTAACAGGGTATGTCTGAATATCCCACTTTCCTAATAATTTGACTTCACCAATACTTTTCTTGTCAGTAAAGGTGATGCGTCTTTTAGTTGGGTTTAGTGACCACCCACTAGTCTTGTATTCAACAGAGCGGTTATCTTTCTGGAACCTTGGGAAGCCTTTTTTACCTAGCTTTTTAGACTTACAGTTGCTGTAGAATCTATCAATAGCTGACCAGGCTCTTTCTGTTGCAGCCTGACAAGCCATTGAGTTTAATTCTTCTACAAACTTAAATTCTTTACGCAGTGCTGTAGAGTAATTGTTCAAAGCAATTCTATTAATTTTTGATTCTCTGGGTGCATCTATCCAGTAACGAATAGCCTTATTTCTGATGAATTGAGTAGTACGAATAGCCTCATCAATGGCTTGATATTGCTGTTGTTTACCCTTTACTTTGTACTCTAAAACTAGCACTGCGTTATCACCTCCTTGCTTTTTCTGTTATACTCCTAATAATAACTGTTATAGGAGTAAGTGTCAAATGGCAAGAGGCAAAAAAATGCAGTTTTATTTATCTGACCAAGAATATATTTTGCTTCAAGAATACGCTGAAGACAAACAAATATCTATGGCAGAAGTATTGCGAGATTATATTAAAACTTTGCCCCAAATTAAAAAGAAAACGTGACTGTAGGCTTTAGCCTACGTTGTGGTTTTCATCCCTGGGCTGAAGCCACAGGGTTTTCAACCTACCCCTTATAAATATCCAGCTTTCCACCTTGTTGTTTGAGAGTCCCATCAATCGCTTTGAGCAGTTGGCGTAATTCATACCAAGCTATTGTACGACCATCTTCAGGGGCATAAGTCGTACGCACTACCATGCAATACAGAAGGTTCTATTACCGGACTTGATATTATTCGGTTTTTAAGCACATGAGGTATTGGATAATACACTCTTCTGGTCAAAGTATGAGGTTGCCATAATTATTAGTTACAAAAACTGGGGTGTAGGGGAGGAGAAAAGACATAGGTGGGGTGGGTGTAAGGAACATCAAGAAAAAAAATTTATGTCTGAACGCTACTTTGGGTTTCGATGAGGCATCCACAGTCGTGGATCCCCACACCGTTCGGCAGAACTCACGGCGAAGCCCCACACCCCACGCCGAGTGCGTAAGGGCAAAGCGCAGGCGCAGCCAAGCGCGTAAGCTCCCACCGGGTGAAGGCACAAAGCAGCGTGTCCGTAAGGACTCAGCGCTTTGAGCTCCCACACATCGTTTTCAAAAAAAAATGCGTTTGTTCTGCCTTGGTGCTGCATAACTATCATTTTCTGCCGGTAATGAACTAATAGTTATACGATTTACGCACTTTACTTTGAGACAGTTCGTGCATCAAGGGCACTGCACTCAGTCTTCTTGGTTGAACTGATCACAATACTGGCAATCTTTTCCATTTCTATCCCAAAACTGCATAAATTAAGCATGGTTACAGCTATTAAAAATACAAAAGGTTACCTCATTCATGCTTAACATCTGTTGGGGAAATCAAGTAAGGCTTAATGCATACAAAAAAACTTCTGGCATAGTTTGTAAGTTTATCAAATTTTCGGATTCAACAACAATTTAGCTTGTCTAAGTTTTTTTAAATTGTTACGTTTTTCAACAATTTATCGCTCAAATACAAACGATTGATTATCCAACCATCAACAACACAATATCCTAACATCAAAATTTTTCAGGAGATAAACACATGAGTTCATTAACAAAGAGAATCAACAGTAAAAATGCAAAGGAGCTACAGATTGATTTCAATCTTATTCTGATAATTTGTATATCCTTAGTAGCTATTAGTGGAATACTTAGCATTAATCCTATAATGCCAAACATTGCACAAGCATTCAATATTCCACCCCAAGAAATTGGGCTAGTAATGACAATATTTTTGATGCCAACTACAGTTGGTACTCTGATTTTTGGGGCATTAGCTGACCGTATTGGTACGAAGAAAATCCTGATTCCTTCTCTGCTAGTGTTTGGGGTTGGCGGAATATTATGCGCGTGCGCTAATAATTTTCGTAGCTTATTGGAGTGGCGGTTTTTGGCAGGTGTAGGTTCTGCTAGTTTAGAGTCTTTGGAACTCACTCTGATCAGCGATTTATATAGTGGGAAAATGCTCACTTCTGCGATGGGGTTTAACTCCGCAATGATTGGCATTGCTGCCACAGTTTATCCTCTGATTGGTGGATTCTTAGGCGAATTGAGTTGGCGATATCCGTTTTTACTATCGGTATTAGCCTTTCCAGTAGCATTGTTAATTTCTCAGAAGCTGAAGGTCGCAAGGAAGCAAAAGAATACCCAAAATTTGAATCTGGGCATCTATCTCAAAAATACCTGTGATAATATTAAGAATCCTCAAGTATTTGGGCTACTGTTTACGGTGTTTTCCTTATTCGTGATTGAGTTAGGTACTTTCTATACCTATATCCCAATTTATGCAGGAACTCAACTAGGTGCTTCAGTAGCAGAAATTGGTATTATTATTTGCTGTCAGTCAATAGCTTTTTGCTTTATTGCTTCTCAACTAGGATTTTTGGCAACTAAGCTTTCAGAAAAGAGCTTAATCATATCAGGTTTTCTTCTGTGTGGTTTGTCACTACTACTTATGCCTGCAACTCATAACACTTGGTTGCTGATCATTCCCTCTATTATATTTGGTGTATCTGCAGCCTTGGCTTTACCAACCCTGCAAGCAATGTTAGCAGGAATTGCCCCAGAAGGCTACCGCGCTGGATTTATGGCGCTGAATGTTACAGTTCAATCACTGGGAAGAGCGCTAGGTCCGTTACTTGCAGGTATTGCTTACGGTGTTTGGGGAGTTCAAGGAGTTTTTTATGCTAGTGCTGTTCTTACCATCATCACAGTTGTCGTATTTGGTTCGCTGCTAACTTCCAAAAAAACGAGAGCCGTTGAACAGCTAGAGTTATAAAACTCATTTTCGAGGCGGAAAAATTTTTATAATCGTTAGGGTCGAGAGAAAGATAACTTCTCGACCTTTTGTCTTGGAAAAAACTGTATATATTTTTCCCTTAAACAGGCGATTCTATTTGTTGCCCTAGTCTCGATGGAACCCCTGGCTTTTTGACAAGATTTTTGTTTTATAGCAATCCGGTTTGATTTTTGAAAAAATTTAAGTATCTTTCGGGTGTGCCTTGCCCACTATATCTCAATACGGTTCAGTTAAGGTTGATGTGTAAAAAATCATGTGTGTAGAGACGCTTCAAACAGCGCGTCTCTACATTGTGTTCTTGATAAGGGTTCTGGTCTTATCTGAACCGTATTGCACTATATCTAGGTTATATCTAAGTTTTGGTGAGCAAGGCACACCCTACGTGTATTTCAAAAATCTGCGGAGGAATCCTATATCAAGAAAAAATCATTCGTCAGAATTCAGAAACTAGAAAAAATAAGAAGAATTCTGTACTCCTGAGTCATGGTTCGGGTTATTGCCCTGTGGAATTTCCGCTCTTGAAAAAAGAATTCTAAGCGTAGCTGACTGAATTCCCCAAATTTATCCTTGAAATCATTGTGATTTATGTGTTCTTCTCAATCTTTGTTTTTGTGATTGATAATTAACATAGTTTATTTATAAATGACATTGTAAAGATATGTTAAGAACGCTTTCACAAAATCTTAACAATTTAGCATTAGCTCAAAAGCTAACCATACTACTACTTGTAATATTTCTGGGAGGAATTACCTTTAGTGGTATCGCTTTGGCTAATATCCTGAATTATAAAGCTCAAAATGAAATCACTTCCAATGCTTTATTGCTGTTGCGAACTCTAAACTCTGTTCGTTCTTATACAAACACTGAAGTGACTCCACACTTGCAGGCGAGTTTAGGGGATCAGGGGTTTTTACCGCAAGCTGTCCCTGCTTATTCGTCCCGTAAAGTCTTTGATGCCCTACGTAAAGATAACAATTCCTATCAGGACTTTTTGTATAAAGAAGCAATGCTAAATCCCACTAATCCTCAAGACAAGGCTGATAGCTTTGAAAAAGAAATTATACAAAATTTCGCTCTTGACAAAAATATGCAACAAACGTCAGGATTTCGTTCTTTTCAGGGAGAAAAATACTTTTATGTTGCTCGCCCCTTAGCTATCAATGATGCTAGTTGCTTGAGATGTCACAGTACCCCTGAAGTTGCACCCAAGGAAATGATTAAGATCTATGGAGATCAAAATGGTATGGGGTGGAAATTGAATGAAGTTCTGGGGACTCAAATTGTTTCTCTACCAACGAATGAAGTTTTGCAGAAAACTCGTCAATCTTTGATTTTGGTGATGGGTATTGTGACGATCATTTTTGCGATCGCTATCTACGTGGCTAATTTTTGGCTTAAGCGGTATGTTGTTCGACCCATCAAACGTGTCGTCCGCGTTGCAGAAGCTGTGAGTACCGGCGATATGGAGGCTGATTTTGAGAAAGTCTCTAATGATGAGATTGGCAGTTTGGTGGAAGCCTTTACACGTATGAAGTTGAGTTTGGTGATGGCAATTAGAAGGTTGGAACAATACCGTATAGACCATCGCGAACCCCACGATAAGTTATACTGATATTTTGCGCTGCTCCGTAGAAATCATGATTCAGCAAAAAGCGCAGAAAGAAAGTTACTTCCAAATGAACTACCCAGACCTACTTCGTAGAGGTCTGGGTTTCTGTAACCAGACCAGTAGATTTGGATTTCTGACGCTTCACGCGTCCTAGTTGCTTCAAGATCACCCGCTTGTTTACGGGTGCGTGAAGTAGAGCTAGAGACATTTACTCGTCTGCGAAGCCAGTTCCTGACTCCGACAGATTCCCTTTTGCCCAGTAAAGCATAACAAGAGCAGCAGCAATATCCCTGTCCTGTACATATCCGCAAACACTGCACTCGTGTACTCTAATGTCGAGTGTCTTCTTGTGTTGGTGTCCGCACTTAGGACAGGTTTGACTGGGCTTTACTTGACGCGTTGGCACTTCTATAAACACACCACCAATCTGCTCTACTTTGTATTTGATGGTAGTGCGAAGCATTCCAACCAAGCGATTGATTTGGAGATTCCTCATACATCTTCTTCCTCAGCAGCCGTTCGATGACTATTGGTCGAAGATGCAATCGTCATCTCACAGCACGCCATCCCCACCCAACATAATGGTTGAGGGTGGGGACTTCCGCGATACCGTTAAAAAAATCTCCAATTTGGAGTGACGCAGAAAACAATGGTGGGTTACGGCGCAATGCAAGTCCTGAATGTACAAGCTCAACTGTCGTGCGCCTAACCCACCCTACATAATGGATAATTTATTTTTTGTTACTCCCTTAGACTTGCAGGACTTACGCAAAAATTGCCAAAAAGCTTAATTTATCGTAGACGCGCACCGGCGTGCCGCAGCCTACCGCTCCTGAGCCAAGAACGCTAAGAATTCCTAGAGTGTGCGTAAGTCCTAACTTGTTTTGACTGGGACGAATTCTCATGATTTGCCCCTCTAACTCGGTCAATCAGTGCCCCTAAGTCAACAGGCAGAGTGTCACCTCTCCAAGCGACGTGTCCATCAGGTCGTACCAAAACAAAAGCACGCTCGTAAAGCTTGGCAATTTCCGGATTGTCGATTCGTTGACTAGTCAAAGGCACATTTCGTTGCTGGCAAACTTTGTGAAAGTTTTCAACGTTTTCAACTGGCTGTGTCCAGTCGAAGCACATCAGCACAAAAGCGCGACCGAACAAATCCAAAGTAGATTTTCCCGGTTCCAACCAAGCATGGGGTGCGCGATTGCCAGGATAGCTACTTTGCTGCCACTCGAAGGGGTCATCGCTAGGAGGTGTACCGTCGGGAATAATCGCATCAGACTCATAGCGGAACCCGAAGTGAACCCCAGGCGCGTCAAACTCGCGCTTGACGTTACTGCGTTCCATACCAATCGCCATATCTTTGCGGATTTGTTCACCTTCTTTTGAGTCGCTGATAATCGCTGGAGGGATAGCGCGTTTCTGGGTGCGTTGCAAATTGGCGTTGGCCGCCTCAAGGTTTCGCACTGCAATCGGACGCCGTTCAATTTCATAAGTGTCTAGTAAGTTGCTCCCAGCCCAGCCTTTTATCGTGGCGGCTAGTTTCCAACCCAAATCAGGGACATCACCCATGCCAGTGTTCATTCCAAAACCGCCAGAGGGTGAAAGTGTATGAGCGCTGTCACCGACGAAGAAGATATTTCCCACTCGGTACCTCTCTGCTACTCGGTGGGTGAGACGCCATGGAACGTTGGAAACAATCTCAAAAGGGGTATCAATTGATATGGCGGCACGGATGGCAAGAGAGGCGTCACGCACACTCCCGTCTTCTCGTGGCTTCAAAATTAAGCGATACAGTGAGTCTCCGTCTACTGCTCGCAATGGTTCCTGAACAATTGGGTTGACCAAATAATAGACCATTGCATGGTTTTTTCCCATCACAGTTGCCAGTTCAGGTGCTTTGAACACAACACTCTGAAACGCCTGGGTAGGGTGGAAGGTAGGAGCATCAACACCACAAGCCTTACGTACCGTACTGCGAGCACCATCGCAAGCTACCATGTATCGGGCGTGGATGACTTCTGTGCTTTGTGTTTCTAGGTTTGTGACATGGGCGATGATGCCTGAATCTTTCTGCTCAAAACTATCTAAGCGAGACATCAGCCGAACTGCTCCGTGTGGATATACTCCCAAGAAATTTAGGAATACCGGAGCGAACCAGTTTTGGGGACATACCTGCTCTGGCTCTGGTGTGTACTCAGGTAGTACACCTTCGGCATACGAGGGAAAGTGGGCTCGGTATATTTCGTGTCCACCAACAGATGTTACCCAGGCAATATCTAGAGTATGGTCGCTAGGCCAACCAGCATTGCGTATTTGTTGAGCAATACCCCAACGGCGGCAAAACTCCATTGAGCGGGGTCCAACTGTACTGACTTTGGGATCACTAACTACCCCATCGGTCTGGTCTATAAGAATGCAGTCCACACCTTGGTAGCGTAGTTCTACGGCCATCGCTAGACCAACAGGTCCGCCTCCGACTATTAGTACATCTGTTTGAATCTTGTTGTTGTTCATGGGATTTAGAATGGTTTATAAGTTGGTTCTTGGTTGTTAGTAAATCGAAAAGTTTTTCCCCAAGGGCTATCCCTTGGAGGTTTTTTAGTCTGTGATATTTTTATTAAGCAAATTTTTAACCAGCTAGCTGGCTTTTTATTTGTTAATACTTGCCTGATGCTTGTCCTGTAGGTCTTAGTGGGTTGAGCAATAGACCAAGTAGGTTAAAAACTGTACGTACTTTGAGCGTTTTTCGCTTCGGGGGCGATCGCCTTGAGGGCGGTATGCCAATAGGCGTGCAAACAAATTGTAACGGGCATTGCTATCAATGTTTGCATGAATTCAATATATCCAATTGACTCTAACTTGTCGTCCACTAAGAGTTGAAACTTTTGCATAATACAATGATTGATGAATCAGTCCATCTCAAAATGGAAGGTAAGCTCCAACTAAAGTTGTAATCTAAATTCAAACGTTAGATGTAAAAAATCTGGGTCAATATAGACCAATAGTTCCAACAAAAATAAAGAAAGCTGTATCCTACCACAAAGCTCCCACATTTAGAATGAAATAGCCCTGGTTATAAACCGAGATAAAATCCTTAAATTCTTTGAATTTCCCGCGTTTTTCTAGAGTAGTCAGGTCAACAATTACCTGTAAAAATGGTCTGCGAAGACCACGGTAGTAAAGTTTCATATTTTGCCTTGTTTTTTGTGAATAAAAATATGGTTGCGTGCGTTATTAACATTGCACTTTTTTACAATAGATAAATTTGATTGGGCATACATCGTCAATTCAGGAAATTGGTTTTCCAATTTTGGAAAGTCAATTATGGAGTACATGCCAAATCCATGAATAAATTGGTACAGAGCTACTCCTAATTGATTTATTTACTTGATTTTAAGGCGCATATTCGTTGCACAAACTCACAACACTACTTGCCAAGAACCACGGTGTAGTAGTCATTGAGGACTTGAACGTATCTAGAATGTTGGCTAACCATAAACCGGGCTTTGCGCGATTGCTGATATGAGCTTTTTCGAGTTCCGTAGACAGTTGACCTACAAGTGCCAACTGTATGGTTCCAAGCTGGTTGTAGTTGACCAATGGTTTGCCTCGAGTAAAACTTGTTCAAATTGCGGAACCAAAAAGAAAACACTCACTTTGGATGAGCGAGTGTTTGAATGTGGTCATTGCGGATTCAGTGTAGACAGAGACTTGAACGCAGCAATCAATTTGAAGCGAAGCGGTTCCTCTTAGGAACTAGAACGCGGTCAGTTAGATCGTATGAGCCTGTGGACTGGTCTTGTTGCCGACTTCTCCAGTCCTGTTGCAGGAAATAAACGAAGCTCAAAGTCATTCAACTAGTACAAGTTATCTTTGGCGAGAATTGTCCAATTGTGGGTAGCTTTGGGCAGGCTTTATGTAACGGAAAACTGAACCAGTACGCGAATTGCCTAAGCAGGAGATAGATTGGGAGGCTATCTCAAACGAGCAATTGAGAAATATGAAAGCACCAAGCGCGGTGGAGGAAAAGATTTATCGGGCGTTTCGTGCTACAGCCAACTACAACGACAATGCCCCAAGCAACGATGACCGCTGGTACATTGGCAGTGTCACCCTAAGTTCAGTCTCAGGGTGCAACAGACAAGCTGTAGGGGATTGAGTGAAGAGTCATCAGCACATAGTTGATGACCATAACAACAAGTACCGGTTAGGGCAGTATCACAACAAGCGCCATAAAGGAGTTGAAATCACGGGATTGGTCAAGTTGTGGAAAAAAGACCAACCGTCGGACGCACCTTAGTCGTGCAGAATCCGGTCAAGCGGTGGGTATTTTGGTGGAAGTGGCTTGAGGCATTTGTACCGGAGGTTTAGCTCCGACCACTCGGCGCAAATCTCGCCAGATTTGAGTAGCAGCCAATGCCCCGTCCGCTGCGGCAACTACAATTTGATTGAGTCCGACTTTGAGATCGCCGATCGCAAAGATGCGAGGATGGGAGGTACGTGCCATTTTATCAGTGACCAAATTGTCGCCCTGCTTTTCTAGATTGAACTTCTCTAGATAATCAGCGTGATACTTCGATCCCATTGAAATCAATCCAGCATCTAGCTCTATCACCCTGCCATCTTCTAGTTCCACACCGCTCATCTGATGGTCTTCACCGAGGAATTGCTTGATTGGGGTTTCAACCACCTGATAGCCCTGCTCTTGTAATTTCTGACGCAACTCATCTGCGACTTCAAACAGTCCCTGAGTGAACAACGTGATATGAGGGGTAAACCAACCGAGTGAAAAAACTACTTCCGCATTGCTGAGACTGCTGGCAAATACTCCCACTTTTTTATCATTCATTTCATAACCATCACAAATTAAACAGACGTGCAGATTGTAGCCTGCATAGTCATACACGTTTCGCATATTGTCTAAGTTAGGTAAGTAGTCAATGATGCCACTGGCAGCAACCAGGTACTTTGAGCGGAATGTCTGAGAGATACTGTCCTGTCTGCCAATTTTGACCCGCACAGCAAAAGTTTCTCCCTCATCTACGATGTCCTCTACAAAGCCATCCAGCATATCACCGCCGAGCGAGAGGTAGTGTTCCTTACCTTGCCGCAGTAAAGATCGCCCTGGGGTATCCGGTGGCAATCCGAGATAGTTATGGAGTTCTTGCATCCAGAAGGAACGGGCTTTGCCTTTGTCGATAATCAAACTCGAAAGAAGATAGCGTTGCAGGTAAATGCCAACAGACAACCCACCTGCTCCACCACCAACAACAATCACGTCATAAACATGATCAGCACGTTCTGAGAGATTTTGCTTTGTCAGTTTCATAGCACGCTCCAAGATGCGATTGCTTTCTACAAATCAATCCTGATTAGGCACAAATACGAAACAACAACAAATTAATGATTGTGTTTCAGTTGACATTTTGACTAGCTATGGATGCTTACAGCATACCGTTCCATCACTCTCTTGACAGAAAAAAAAGAATCGTTGCTACACAAGAGTTCCAAGCAACACTGATTATATAGCGCTTCTTGTTTGATCGTTAGTTAAGGGTGATGGTTCTACAGTAGTTTGTACCATAATTTTGCAACCTTCACGTTATAAGAACGACGCATGAAGAGTAGCAAGCACGCTATGTGCTTACTACAAACCAAGATTAAGAAAGCAGTTATTTTTTTGATGCTTTTAAAAGGAAAATACTGTACGGAGTGTACCTGTCACAATTGTGCCGTTGCTTTCTTCATTTCCTGCATGGTTAATCACTTGAACTGTTGGTGTGACTTGAATATTTTGGCTAAACGGGTAGTTATAAAACGCCTCGAAATTGGTCTGAGTTGAATCGCCGATTTGATTGACAACAAATGGCTGACCAACAGCAATTCCTGCTAAAGCACCGCGTGTAAACAAATCTCGCACCCCAACCCCTGCCATCCAGTAATTGGGTTTGATGTCGCCATAGTTAGTGGTGTTATCAAAGTTACCATAACCGTAGCGACCAAAAATACCAAACTTTTCTGCGAGTGTCAGTTCAACATTCACACCATAGCTATCAAAGCGGTTGCTGAATAGTTCGCCACCACTATATTGCAGACGTACGGCGAATGCCCTGGAAGGGGCATATTCTAGTTCTACAGTACCTTGAAAAGTATCTCCAAAAAAGCCGCGATCGCCTGTATTAACATTAGGAGGACCACCACCAGGAGGAGCACCAGCAGCAGCAAATTGCCTAGGATATAGTATATTTATGAATGGTGAAAGACCCTGAAGCACTCCCGGTCCCTGTTGGGTAGGATTGGCTGGGTCTGTTGCGGCATACAACGCCCGCAGAGAAAATGGTCCATTACCAGGTTTCCAATCAATTGCTGCCCCTGCACTCGCACCGTTAATTGGGAACAGAACAAAGTTATTTACAAAAGCTAGAGTGCTAAAGTCTCGGAAGCTGAGGTAAGCGTAACTGTTGAAGTCAACAAAATCGGTTGGGAAAAAACTTGGACCAACAGAGACCCTAAAGTCTTTAGCGAGTAGAAAGCTGTAATACAGTCTGCTGATCTCTATATCACCATTTGTGGGTGGCTTGACTGAGTAGTCTAAAACACTGCCAAAATTTGGCTCGAGTAAACCCGCAGCATTGTCTTTCCCAGCATCAACTGGTCGATCACTAAGACCACTTCCAGTGTCAAGGCGAATTTTCAGCAAGTCGGTTCCATAGAAGCTGGTGTTTAAATCGACACCTGCTCGGAACAAGATTGTGGGATTAGGTTGGCTGGTGATTTGATTACCTCTGGGGTTAGCAGGGTCAACTCTGACAGCGGGGTCAATAATGCGATCGCCCGAAAACCCACCAGCATTCACAGAGATAATTGCCTGACCTTGCAGCTTGGTCGTTGTAGAAAACTGATTGGCTTCCAGTTCCGCTGTACGTGCTTCTAGCACATCTACCCGACCTCGTAAAGTTGCTAACTCAGCAGTAAACTCTTCCTGTAGCTTTTGCAAAGTTGCTAAGTCTTCTTTTCTGACCAAATCTGTTGTTGCAGTCGCTATCAGTTCATTAATGCGGTTCAAGCAAGCATTGAGTCCAGCTGCAAACTCATAACGTGTCATCGCGCGATTCCCGCGATAAGTACCATTAGGATACCCAGCGATACAACCATAGCGTTCAACCAGTGACTGCAATGCCTGAAATGCCCAATCAGTAGGTTGGACATCACTCAGTTGATTAACATTTGTCACTTGACTTATTCCAGGCGTGCTTTTTTTTCCCTGGTTTTGACTGACGAAGTTTCCTGCATTACCTGAAGCGGAAGGTATTTCACCGGGTTGGACGTTACTCAGTTGATTGACATTTGTCACCTGATTCATTTCAGGTGTGTTTTTTTGAACCTGATTTTGACTGACTAAATTTGCTGCATCATTTGAAGCTGAAGGTATTTGCGCCCTTGTTGAATGGGTTCCTAAAAGTAATAAACTCAGCAGGCTGACTCCAGAAGCAATTGTATGAGCCAGAAATTTTTCGTAAACTTGAGGCTTTACAGTAGTATTTTCAGACACTTTCTTCTTCTGCATCTCGTTAATTTTGATATCAAAAATTAAATTTTTGTGTGAGGAAAAATGATAATAATTTTAGGCAGTTTGAAACTAAAGTGCCTAAAGTTGAAAAGAGTCGTTTAACGACAAACTTATTATCTAATAAAACTAACTAAAAAAAGCAGAAAATATCTTAAAATTACAATTTTGAGCATATTGCATGATGTTTTCAACCTCACAACCAATTATTTATAGCAATCCTATCTAATTTGTGTGAAATTGCCTGCGCGATCACCAAATTCCCGACTTCTTCAAGAAGTCGGGAATCTTGTTGTTCACGAATGATTTAGGACTCCTATATCAGCGTTAAAAAGTATCCAAGAATTTCGCAACTGTATGCACATCCTTGTCACCACGTCCAGAACAGTTGATAACAATTCTGGGGCTACCAGTCAGTTGCGGACAAAGAGTTTCTAGGAAAGCAATGGCGTGGGATGTTTCCAGTGCCGGAATAATTCCTTCGAGTTGCGACAGACGCTTAAATGCCTCCAATGCCTGCTGGTCAGTTATACTGTAATATTCAGCACGTTGAACATCCTTTAAATAACTATGTTCTGGACCGACACCGGGATAATCTAACCCAGCACTGACAGAGTGTGCTTCGACAATTTGACCATCGCCATCTTGCAGAACATAACTCATTGCTCCGTGCAAAACACCAGGTCTACCAAGTGTCAAAGTTGCCGCGTGTTTTTCCGTATCAATCCCTTCACCTGCTGCCTCAATTCCGATCAAGCGTACAGATGGTTCGTTGACAAATTCATGGAAAAGCCCAATAGCATTGGAACCTCCACCAACACAAGCAAGCAGAATATCGGGTAGTCCGCCCCATTTTTCTTGGGACTGGGCGCGAGTTTCCTTACCAATGATCGCTTGAAAATCTCGCACCATCATTGGGTAGGGATGGGGTCCAGCAACGGAACCTAAAATGTAGTGAGTGGTTTCTACATTCGTCACCCAATCCCGAATTGCTTCACTCGTCGCATCCTTGAGGGTTCCGGTTCCCGCCTCTACAGGACTGACTTCTGCCCCCATCAATCGCATCCGAAACACATTCAGGGCTTGTCGTTCCATGTCATGGATGCCCATGTAAATCAGGCACTTTAAGCCAAAACGGGCGCAGACTGTCGCGGTTGCAACACCATGCTGACCTGCTCCGGTTTCCGCAATAATCCGCTGTTTGCCCATACGTTTCGCGAGTAACACCTGAGCTAAGGCGTTATTAATTTTGTGAGCGCCTGTATGGTTTAAATCTTCCCGTTTTAAGTAAATTTGCGGTCCAGTGCCATCTGGCTTGGCATAGTGCTTAGTGAGACGTTCCGCAAAGTAGAGGGGAGTAGCGCGTCCAACGTAGTCGCGTAAGAGTGCCTGTAGTTCGTTTTGAAAATCCGGGTCGTTGCGGTATTGCTGATACGCGGCTTCTAATTCACTGAGTGCCGGCATTAATGTTTCAGGTACGTACTTACCCCCAAATTGACCAAACCGACCGAGGATATCTGGTTGTTGATGAGTCTGTGGAGTAGAAAGATTCGTGTTTTCAGTGTTTGCTAACATGGAATTTCCTAAATTTGTAATGTGGTTGGAATTTTCAGGGCTTACGCGAATTTATAGCGCTTCTCGTTTGAATGAAGTCATTCTTTATCTGTGTCCATCTGTGTCCATCTGTGGTTCTTATTTCTTGATGTATTTCATTCAACACCACCAAGCGCTATATTCAAGCGCAGTAGGCAACACAGAGAAAAAGATGGCGTAAGCCCAAAATGGTTAATTTTTAATTTTTACAGTGGGGGTAATAGATGCCTTCAAATCGTTACAAAAATCTCTAATAGCTCGCAGCCCGCGATATGGTGTAGTTTCTCCCAAACGTTGCACAAAGGCGCTTCCCACAATCACTGCATCTGCGCCCCAGTCCTTAACTTGACGAGCTTGTTCTGGAGTGGAGATACCAAAACCAACAGCAATTGGCTTGTCAGTTACACTGCGGATTTCTTGGAGTACATCTTTAACGCGCGTTTGCAACTCAGAGCGTACACCTGTAACACCTGTGACACTAACTAGGTAAATAAAACCACGAGATTGACGGGCGATCGCCTCAATTCGTTCTTTTGAGCTGTTAGGAGTCACTAACAATGTGACTTCAATCCCTTCAGTATCAGCAGACTGTAACAAATCATCTGCTTCTTCCAAAGGTAAATCGGGTACAACCAACCCCTTGATTCCAGAAGCTGCAACTTGCTTAAGAAACTGCTGGACGCCCAAATTTAAAATTGGGTTGTAATAAGTAAACAGGATGATAGGCGATCGCAACTTACGAGTAGCTGACTGCGCCATTTCTAAAACATGAGCTAAGCGAGTCCCCCCCTTAAGGGCGCGAGTCGCAGCCGCTTGAATCACAGGTCCATCAGCCAATGGGTCAGAATAGGGAACTCCCAGTTCAATGAAATCTGCACCACTAGCATCCAAAATTCCCAACGCTTCGGCTGTTGTTTCCAAATCAGGATCGCCAGCTGTAATAAAAGGAATTAAAGCGCATTGGTTTTGTGCGCGTAAAGATTCAAAGTGTCCGGAGATAGTACTCATCTTAATTAATTACCGAAAGCCAACAATAAGTTAATAGGGGAAAGACAGAATCAAAAATGCAATATTCAAGATCAATGAATCCTTAATTCCTTGACAGCTTGCTCCAAATCAGCTTGCTTAACCAAAGATTCTCCAATCAATACAGCTTCAGCTCCCGCTTGGGCGACAAAAGCTAAATCAGAAGATGTATACAAACCAGACTCACTGACAACCGTAATGTCTAAACTTTTTAACTTTTCTTTACGTTCTGACAACAAGTGTTTAGTCGTTTCTAAGTCAAGGTTAAAGTCTTCCAAATTGCGGTTGTTAATGCCGACGAGTTGCACATTTGATAATGCCAGCACTCGGTCAAGTTCAGTTAAAGTATGGACTTCCACCAAGGCAGTCATGCCTAAATCATGAACAATGTGCAGGAAATCTTGCAGCGTTTCGTCACTTAAGATAGCTGCAATCAGTAGCACTGCATCTGCACCATTGACTCGTGCTTTGTAAATTTGGTAAGGGTCTATGACAAACTCTTTGCAAAGTAGTGGCAACCCTACACTGTTTCTAATAAGTCGCAAATTTTCAAAACTGCCTTGAAAAAATTTCTCGTCAGTTAACACAGAAATACAACTTGCACCACCTCGCTCATATGCAGAAGCAATTTTCACCGGTTCAAAATCAGCACGAATGACTCCTTTACTTGGTGAGGCTTTCTTGACCTCCGCAATAATGCTGGGCTTGATGGGATTTTGGCGTAAAGCATTCAAGAAATTTCGCACAGCAGGAGCAAGGCTAATTTGAAGTTTTAAATCGGAAAACGGCAGTTGCTCTTTCATGACGGCAACTTCTTGCTGTTTGTGCCAAACAATTTCTTCGAGAATATGGCGCGGTTTGGCGGACTGTGCAGTTATTTCTGGTTGAGAGTGATAATTCAGCATCTTTTTTTATAGCGGTTATGAGTTGGGCGTTGCATATTTACGGGATGAACAAGCATTTTTTGTGGGATGGACTGGGCAGCCCGTCCGCTTTTGGCTCATTCCCAGCCTGAGGCTGGGAACGCAGCCTTGGGAGGCTCTGCCTGCCTTAGGGACTTCCAAATTAAAAAATATCCAACTTTTTTTGTGGGATGGGCTTCTAGCCCGTCCTATAAACTGGGCGGGCTTTCTGGCCCACCCCACTCATATTGAATAATTTATTTTTTGGAAGTCCCTTATGAGCGGCAGAGCCGCTTCAAGGGCATTTCCAGGTGAAACCTGGAAACCAGATTTTAGAAGGGTTTTGGCTTAAGTTGACACGCATGGGCTAAGTTCCCCCCTTTGTAAGGGGGGGCAGGGGGGGATCTTATGCAACGAGTGAAGAGGGAAGTTTGCTAGTGAATGCACGTACTACGTTTGTTACAATTGTTAATCCGACTCCTTCTGCCAAAGTCATGATAGATTCTGGATGGAACTGAACACCAGCAATTGGTAGTGTTTGATGCTCAATGCCCATAATCACACCATCCGCAGACATAGCTGTCACTTTGAGTTCTGCAGGTAGGCTTTCTGGTAGTGCATACAATGAGTGGTATCTACCAACTTCAAACGATTGTGGTAAGCCTTTAAAGGCAACAGAATCTGGATCAACAACAGATACCTGAGATACCTTGCCATGCTGGGGATAATCCAAAACTCCCAGTTTTCCACCGTGTGCCTCGACTATTGACTGTAATCCCAAACACACCCCAAATATAGGAATTTCCCGTTTTTTACAGGCTGCAATTGTATCTGCAACACGGAAGTCACTTGGTTTTCCAGGACCAGGAGATAAAACAACCAAGTCGGGTTTTTCTGTATCAAAAACTGATTCTGCAAAACCATGCCGTAGTGTTGTCACTGTAGCACCGGTTTGACGGATGTAATTTGCTAAGGTGTGAACAAATGAGTCTTCATAGTCAACCAGCAAGACACGCTTGAGCGCCCCTGGATTCGCTTCTTGAATGTCAAGGTTTGACAATATTGGCAAATCTGCACTCTTATGAATTACTGTACGAAGTGTTTGGAATAAGGCACCAGCTTTAGTAAGAGTTTCTTGTGCCTCGGCTTCTGGTTCTGAGTCATAAAGAACCGTTGCACCGACTCGCACCTGTGCAACTGAGTCCTTGAGTCGGATAGTTCGTAAAATCAAACCAGTATTCAAATTGCCTTTAAAACTTAAGCCTCCAACAGCTCCACCATACCAACGTCTGGGGCTGCGCTCATTTTGTTCGAGAAACTGCATCGCAGAACGTTTTGGTGCTCCTGTGACTGTAACTGCCCACAAATGGGTGAGGAATGCATCCAAAGCATCAGCTTCCGGTTTCAGTATACCTTCGACATGGTCTACTGTATGGATAAGATGGCTGTACATTTCAATTTGGCGACGACCAATGACTCGCACAGACCCTGGCTCACAAATTCGCGACTTATCGTTGCGGTCTACGTCGGTACACATGGTGAGTTCAGATTCATCTTTGCGCGAGTTCAGCAGTTTCTGAATTTGCGCCGCATCAGTAATTGCATCTTGTCCCCGGCGAATCGTACCACTGATTGGGCAAGTTTCAACACGTCTGCCGTCAACACGCACAAACATTTCTGGAGATGCACCAATCAGATATTCTCCACCTAAATTAAAGATAAATCCATAGGGACTGGGATTAATCTCCTTGAGAATTCGGAAAAGTTCGGTTGGCGATTTTTCGCAGGCTTGAAAGAAGCTTTGACTGGGAACAACCTCAAATAAATCGCCACGACGGAAGTAATCGAGGGCTTTGGTGACTTGTTCTTCATATTCACCTGGTGCATGGTCAGAGGCTTGAGTGACACTGAGGCGCTGACCTCGGTAATCCATAACTTCACCTTTGCGAGGTAAATCCCTAGTGCTACCAATCTTGGTTACGAAATCATACTGCAAACGAAATGCCTGTTGTAGGTGGTAGTCAACAACTAACAATTCATCAGGCAGATATAGTACCAAATCCCTTTGGTCTGCTGCACGTTCCAGATGCTTTGGCATTTGCTCAAACTGGAAAACCAAGTCATAGCCAAATGCGCCATAAAGTCCCAGATTTTCGTCTTCCTGACTGTAGAAGACAGATAATATCTCGCGAACCACACTGAAAACAGATGGTTGTCTGCTGCGTTCTTCTTCTGAAAATAAACGTTCTGTTGGTTTGACGGAACCGATGATTTGGTTGTTGTCTTTATTTACGGCTTGAAGGTATGGTTGGTCCAACAAACACTCTGCTAGATAATCTAGCAGCACTTTGCCTCGCTCGTTATGCGCCGTAATGGTAAAAGTGTTGTCGCGGGTAACAAGTTCTAAAGGTGGATTGACAAAACCGATCGCCCATCTTTTATACCGTCCTGGATATTCGTAGCTACTTGCCAGCAAGCCGCCGCGTTGGGAATCCAGACGTACCAAAACCTCCTCAATGGCGGAATCTATGGAAGTATTAGTTACAGTTCGTGATACAAATATTCCACCTTGAGTTGTGTAAGAGTGAGTATCAAATTGCATCAGTTTTACCTCTGAAAGCTAATTTAAAAAATCATTACCAGGATAGGTTGGCTACTTGGTGGCATTCCCTGCAAGACACTGGTTAAAATCTGACGTTGACCATCATTTTTTTGTGAGTGACTGTGGGTTGACAACAACTACTAATAAATAGGTGCAATTAAATGTGACTTATGCAGTTATAAGAAGAAATAAATGATTCTGGAGGATTTCGCATCAAATTATGTATTGCGTCTATTTTCATTGCCGATATCCACAAAGAAATTGATAGAGTCTCGGCAAATTTGTCAAGTAGTTTGTACAAAGATTTATGAGAATGTAACAGCAGTGTCAATTTTGGATTTGGGATAGGAAAATCCCAGCGAATAGATCGTCTAGATGGTCTGTGTGGATTCATTTATAGTCAAACTGAAAAAATAATACGCGCACATGATTGCTTTGATGGAATAATTTCAGGATGATTAAAGAATCATGGGTAAGCAAATCAATCAAGGAATTGGTGTCAACGTGAAATTACTTACCCGTTACAAACCACATACAATCAAGCAATTCAAACAGCCATACTCGCAGGGACTTTAGCAGCAAATGATGTCGCATTTCTCAAGGCTGACTTTGTTCCACGTCCGAAGAATTGAGCAAGAGGAGCGAGTTCTTGCATCAGTTCGATAA